>CANKWX010000044.1 GCA_947487165.1 Burkholderiales bacterium | reverse complement strand
CTCGAGCAGCGCCTGGCGCCGTTGGGCATGGCGAGCGGCTGCGCTTGACCATCCTTCGCCCCAGCGGGGCTCGGGCGCCTCCTGCCCGGGCACCTGCAGCATCGCGATGATCAGAGCGGCCGCACTGGTCGGTTCCCGGGTCGCCTGCACCAGCCGCATGGTGGCGGTCGGCGGCGGCTGATCGAAGTGCTCGCCGAAATCGGTGTGTCCGGCAATCCAGGCCATCCCGGTGGTTTCGAAGTCGAGCACCGGCAGCGCCGGCTCGCGACGATCGGGCTCGGGCAGCACCTGCGATGCGATCGCGTCGCGATGGCGCCCGTAGATTCGCCGCACACGCTCACGAAGCGGTGGATGGGTGGCAAACCACTGGGTCGACGGCGCGATGCCAACCAGCATCAGATGGCTGAGGCTGCGCAGATAGGGATGACGGCCCAAGGCATCGCGGCGAGTCGTGCTCCGGGCGATCACCGGCGCCGCAGTCGCCTCTGTCTGGCTGAGATGACCCTCTTTCGCCTCTGCAGGCAAGCCCCGCCCGAATCCGGCGATCTTGCGCAGCGCGCCGCCCAGACCGTCCCGGCTACGCGTGAACTCGATCGCCTGCGCATCGGCGAAGAACTCGCGCTGGCGGCCCACACCCGCCTCGATCGCCCTGGCCGCCAGCACCCCGAGGGCGCCAACGCCTGCCAGCACCACACCCACCAGCGCCATCGGCACGGCAAACACCGCGAGCACTCGACCGGGGCCGGCGTGCGCCACGCCATGTCGCGCCCGCGCAAGCAGCGAATACCCCATCTGCGCCACCAGATTCAACCCGTAATTGAGCCCGACCAAGCGGGTATTGAGCCGCACATCGCCATTGACGATATGCGAGACCTCGTGGGCCATCACGCCCTGCAGCTCATCGCGGGTCAGTCGCTCGAGCGCGCCACGGCTGGCGACCACCACTGCACGATTGCGATCGAGCCCGGCGGTCAGGGCATTGATCGACGGCTCGTCTTCGAGCACGAAGGCGCGCGGCACGCCGATCCGGGCGGCGATCGCGAGTTCTTCGAGCAGATTCTGCAGACGGCGATGCAGCGGATCGTTGATCGGATCGACCGGCACGGCACCCAGACGCCTGGCGATCAGTGCGCCGTCATCGCGAAGCCGCGCGGTCTCGATCCAGGCGCCGCCCACGATCAGGCCGGTGACGACCAGCGTGTTGGTGAGAAAAAATCCTTTCGGATAGGGTGCCGGCCCGAAAAGCAACTGCCAGATCAGCGCTGCCACGGCATTGACACCGAAGACCACCGCCAGACTGGCCAGCGCATGCAGCCAGATCAGCCGATGGGCCGTGCGATCAGCCTGCGCCTGATGTCGCGCGAAGTTCATGAGCGGGCGACTCTCTTCGAGTCAGCTGATCGAAAACGCCCCGACTGCCCCGGACAGACTCGCACTAGAGCGTGACCGCCACCGGCTGACGCTCGGCATGACTGCGAGTGGCCTGCAGCAGTCGCGCAGGACGAAAACCAAAAGCAATCGACACCATATTCACCGGAAATCGCTCGATCGCGGTGTTGTAGTCGGTCACCGCATCATTGAACGACTGGCGTGCAAAGCCGATGCGGTTCTCGGTGGAGGTGAGCTCTTCGGTCAGATGGGCCAGCGTCGCGTCGGCTTTCAGATCGGGATGCGCCTCGACCAGTCCGAACATCCTTGTCACCGCAGTCGTGAGCGTCTGCTCGGCGACATCGAGGCGTCCCATCGCGTGCGCGTCCGAGGGCTGCATGGCGGCCAGCGCGCGGGCGGCGGTGGCGCCCTGTCGGGCAGCAACGACCGACTCCAGGGTCTCGCGTTCGTGCTTCAGGTAGGCACGGGCCACCTCGACCAGCCCAGGCACCAGGTCGTGACGACGCTTCAGTTGAACATCGATCTGGGAAAAGGCATTGCGAAACGCATTGCGCATGCCGACCAGATGGTTATAGGCCAACATCGCCGCAATGAAGGGCAATGCACAGATGAGAAGAAAGACCAGCAGACCGGCCGACATGAGGGGCTCCATGGGCGCCTGAGTGCGCTCCGTGAAGCAAGACTAGCGACTGGTGCGCAACGCGCCGTGATTGGCCGATTGACGGTCGCCGATATCCGAAGCGAGGCACACGCCAGCGTGCAGGCCTGCCAAATCGATCACATTTTTGCCGGTCGGGCGACGCCACAGGCAGCACTCACCCGGTCGGTAACACCATGGCGTCAGGGACGCGCCGGCCCGGTGGGTGGCGTCTTGGGATTGTTGCTCGCATTGATCGCCGCCAGCTCTTCGTCGCTGATGAATTCGAAGACGGTCACAACACGCCGCACACCCGAGACCCGGCTGGCGGCGGTGGCATAAGCCGGTGCCTCGCGTGCGGTCACCAGACCCATCAGATAAACAACCCCATTGCTGGTCGTGACTTTCACCGCCGACGACTCGAGCACCTTCTGCTCGATAAAGGCGGCCTTGACGCGGGCAGTGAGCGAGGCATCGTTGGCTGCGGTCGACACCTCGACTCGCGGCGCAACCTGGAGCTCGTTGTAGACCCCGGTCACACCAGGCACCTGGCGCAGCACCCGCTCGGCGTCGGTCTTGTCGGTTTCGCTCGGCACCTGTCCGGTCAGCAGAACGCGACGATTGAAGCTGGTGACACTGACGCCGGGCGCGCCCTTGATCGCCATCGGCAGCCGATTGGCGCCGCGCAGTTCGATCTCGGTGTCATCGGCCTGCGTCTTGACCGAACGCCGGTCGAGGGCGGTCAGTGCGGCCACACCGATGCCTGCCGCAAAAATCGGCAGGCAGCCTGTCGTCGCGATCACCGAGGCCAACAATGCCGACGCCAGCAAGGCGAGCGGTGCAATCCGACGAACAAGGGTCATGGCAACTCCTGGGCAGGGCCACCCGAACGGCGCCCTTTCGCAGCGAAGTATATCGGCGCGACCGCTTGTTCAGCCGAGCGTAAAGGCCGACCGGATCCAGCGCGGCTCGCCTGCCTCGAAAGCCAGTACATCGAAGCGGCACGCCGGCCAGGCACGCTGACCAAAGCGCTTCAGAAGATAGAGCTGTGCTGCCATGACGAGTCGCTGCTGCTTGCGCCAGCCGACGCTGGCCGCTGCACCGCCGAAACTTGCCGATGCCCTTGCGCGCACTTCAACGAAGACCCACTCGGCCCCCTCTCGCATGACCAGATCGATCTCGCCGCCCCGAAACCGCACATTGCGCTCAATCGGCTGGAGGCCCCGTTCACCGAGATAGGCCTCGGCACGCGCCTCGGCGTCAAAGCCTGCCCGCTGACGCGGGGCAACCATGCGTGCTGCCTCAGCGCGAAGCAACGACGACCGGCATCCCGTCGCGATACTCAGCGATCACCGGCATCCGCTCGACGCGCGGCCCGACCATCGGGTCGTAACTGAGGTGACCGGTCACACCATCGAGTTCGAACGCAGCGCTACCGGCCATGATCTGCCGACCGACGCGAAAGGCATCAATGCCCAGCGCGTAGAACCTTTGCAGCTCGACGGTGTAGGCGGTGGGCGCCTTCGGATAAGCCATGACAGCAGGATGGTCGGGCTCGACCTGCCAGGGCATGTCGAGCACCCGCAGGCCGTCGAGTTTGGGCAAACGCAACAGGCGACTGTGCCCGATGCTGGCCACCGAACTGCTCCAGAGCCGAACTCGCGAATCGATCGACTGGCGCGCACTGCGCGCCTGTTCCGGGCTCAAGGCCAGAAAGACGACATCGGGGTTCGCGTCCTTGAGGGCGTCGCGAAAGCCCTGCGCCGGGCGCTTGGCATTGAACTCGATCGGCTCATCGATCTCGCCGCCGCGAACGGCCCATTCATCGCGAAAGGCGATCGCGCCGCGCTGGGCGAGTCGCGTTGCGTCGCCGACCGCGACCGCCCGGGGCGCGCGCTTGGCAATCGCAGCACGAGCCTGCCCGAAGGCAATGACCGCCACCTGACGCGACTCGGCCTCGATCGACAGGCCGAAGAATGCAATCTGAGATCGGGCCGGCAGTGCGACGTCAGGCAGGTTGAGCGCCAGGGTCGGCACGCCGGGGGGGCGATCGAGCGTCACCAGCGAATTGACGCCATCCCGAGTCAGCGGCCCCATGGCCAGGGCGACACCGCGCTCCCGCAGATCGGCAAAGATGCGGCCAAGGTCTTCGGGGGCGGTGTCGGTTTCGATGACCTCGACCGCGACGCCGTCGCCGTCGCGCGAATGCGAGGCCCTGACACCGGCCACGACGCTGCTGGCGACTCGCCCGAAGGGACCGTCGCGCGGCGGAACGAGCATAGCGATCGTCGCCGGGCCGCTGCCGAATCGAATCGACGGCGGCGCTGCTGCCGGTGTGACCGGGGCGGCCGGATCCGGTGCAACCGGCGCCGCTTTGGGCAGCGGTTTCGTGCTCGCGTTTGCGGACGGCTGGGCGAGCGCAGACAATGACGGACCGAGACTGCCCAACAGGATCGCGCTGATCAACCTACGACGTGAAGGCATGGCAACTCTGGATGTGGATGTGACGCACCCTGACGCGGGTGCACAGGGAGATGCCAAGGGGAGCGCTCAGGGCGATGCTCAGGGCGATGCTTTGGCGGCCGGATTATACGTAGTCGCCACGCCGATCGGACACCTCTCCGATCTAAGCCTGAGGGCCATCGATGTCTTGCGACGGGCCGATACCGCGGCTGCCGAGGACACTCGGGTCGCACGCGTGCTGCTCGATCATATCGGCGCTCATCCGACACTGATCGCCAGTCACGAGCACAACGAAGCCCGCATGGCGCAGGCCATCGTCGAGCGCATCCGGGCCGGCCAGGCAGTCGCCCTGACCAGCGACGCCGGCACGCCCGGCATCAGCGATCCCGGCGCGCGGGTGGTGGCAGCCGTGCATGCCGCCGGGCTGCCGGTGATCCCGGTGCCGGGTGCCTCAGCCGTGACCGCGCTGCTGTCGGTGGCAGGCTTTGCCGAGCCCCGGTTTCGTTTCGAAGGGTTCCTGCCGGCACGCTCGCGAGCTCGTCGCGAGCGGCTTGCCACGCTGGCCCGCAGCGATGCGGTCGTGGTGATCTATGAGTCGCCGCACCGCATTGTCGAGACTGTGGGCGATCTGGCTGACGCGCTCGAACCCGATCGGATCGTCGTGCTCGGGCGTGAACTCACCAAGCGCTTCGAGCAGTTGCATCGAACCACTGCCGGCGCCCTGGTGGCCTGGCTCGATGCCGATACCGACCGGCGGCGCGGTGAATTCGTGATCGCTTTCGATGCGGCACCAGCCGAACTCGCTCAGGAGCAGCCGGTCGATGCCTTGCTCGCGGCACTCTGCGCCGAGTTGCCGGTGCGCCAGTCGGCCCGCCTGATCGCCAGCGCAACCGGCCTGCGTGCCAACGATCTCTATCGCCGGGCGGTCGCGCTTCGACTCGGCGCTGCCGGCACCGACGATGAAGCGAGTGCAGACACCTCGTCCGCCACCCCGCCCGAAGACCAAGTGTCAGACGACCACACCCCACCGACCAGCGACAGCGCCAAAGACTGATCGGCGGCAGGCAGGCTCAGCGCCGCCAGTTCGGCCACGCGACCCATCACCGAACGACCGGGCCCGAAGACCGGCGGACTGCCGGCCACGATCAGCTCGACCTCGACCTCAGCGGTACCGCTCGCGACATAGCCGAGTTTGTAGGCTGCGGTGTACGACAGATCGATCAGGCGCTTGTTCGAGAAAGGGCCGCGATCGTTGATCCGAACCACCACGTTGCGGCCATTGCGCAGATTCGTCACCCTGACATAGCTCGGTATCGGCAGCGTCGGATGGGCGCCGGTCATGGCATACATGTCGTAGCGCTCGCCGCTCGACGTCGGCTGCCCGTGAAACTTCCTGCCGTACCACGACGCCATGCCGCGCTCGCGATAGGTCCTCACACCCGGCGTGGGCACATACTGCTGACCGAACACGGTGTAAGGCCGATTCGCCCAGGCATGCAGCGCCTCGCTCCTGGGCACCGCATCGGGCACGCGCTCAAGGTTGGGCGGGGGGTCGGCGCCCGGGCCATCGGTCGAACCACCGCCCGACAGAAAACTGCATCCGGCCACACTCGAGACCAGCAGCAGGATGATGACTGAATGCTTCATCGGCGCGATGTTCCGGCGGCGTCGATCGCGGCATCAATCGATTCTCGCAGGTGCACCAGCGCATCCAGCCCGCCGATCGCCCGCGGCCCGTACCATGAGCTGATCTCGCCATCGATCGTCAGACAGCGGTGTGCCGCCAGGCCATGCTCGGTGGCAAATTCACGGGCATCTTGATCGCGAAAGCGGTAAGGCTCGCTCGAAAAGAGCACAAGGTCAGCCTGCGAAGGCGGAAAATCCTGCCAGTCGATCTCGGGATAGCGGCGCGTCGACTCGGGCGCGATGGTCTTCAGGCCGACCTGGGCCAGCATGTCCGAGATATAGGTTTCTTTGGATACCGTCATCCAGGGCGCTTTCCAGATCAGATAGAGCGCTTCGAGCGGCGCCCATTGTCTAGCGCGGGCGCGGTCGATGGCGGCCTGCATGCGCTGTGCCAGCCGGGCGGCCTGCGGCGCACGATCGAAGGTCTGTCCAAACTGCGCATAGAGCGCGAGATTGTCGTGAGCGGTCAGCGGATGCGTGACCACGATGTGCTCGATATCGCGGGCCAGCCGCTCGACCGTCGGCTTTTCGTTTTCGTCGACATTGACCACCAGATGCGTGGGCGCAAGCGCCAGCACCGCCTCGATATCGACATCCTTGGTACCGCCCACCTTGGGTACCGCTCGCACCGCGTCGCGGGGATGAATGCAAAAGCCGGTGCGGCCCACCAGCTGCTCACCCAGATCGAGCTCGAACAGCAGCTCGGTGAGGCTGGGCACCAGACTGACGATGCGCGGCGCGCGGCTCACCGGCCACCGGCCCGCGGCTTGTGCGGGGCGCGCGAGAACAAGGCTTCAAAGAGCGGATCGGGCATCACCCTCAGCACGCGGGCCACCCATCCCATCTGCCAGGGAATCACCGCAAATGAGCGACGCGCTTCGATGGCCTTGACCGCATGCCTTGCAAAGACATCGGCATCCATCAGAAAGGGCATCGGATAGGGATTGGGTGCGGTCATCGGCGTGCGGATATAGCCCGGCGCAATCGTGACCACACCGACGCCGCTGGCGCGCAACTCCAGGCGCAGGCTTTCGAGATAGGCGATCACCGCCGCTTTGGAGGCGCAATAGCCGCCCAGCGAGGGCATGCCGCGCACACCGGCCACACTCGCGATGCCAACCAGCGCGCCGGCGCGCTGTGTGCGCATCGCCGCCACGAAAGGCGCAAAGGTATCGAAGACACCGACCACATTGGTCCGGATGACGCGCTCGAATCCGGCCTCATCGCCGGCCACGCCGGTCAGCGTCGGCGCATTGATGCCGGCATTGGCGATCACCACGTCGGGCGCACCGAAGCGCTCGAGAAAATCGCGACCCATCGCATCAAGTGCTGTGCGGTCGGTGACATCGAGCGGATAGGCCACTGCATTGGCACCGGGCATCTGATCGATGACCGCCTGCAATGCATCGGCACGACGTGCGATCAGGCCGATGGTGAGCCCAGGAAAACGCCGGGCGTACTCGATCGCAAGCGCCTGTCCGAGGCCGCTCGAGGCGCCGGTCAGCACCACCTTCATCGGCGCGCCACTCGACTTCGTGCGCGCCGCTGCCGGTCAGCCGCCCTTGCGCACACGATCGACCAGCGTATCGACCATCTTGAGTGCCGCGCCATTCGAGCCGGTCATCGACGGCGAGGTGATGAACTTGCCGGCCACTGCGAGCGTGGGCACACCGTCGATCTTGTAGGCCGCAGCGAGCTGGCTGGCCCGCTGCATCTTCGTGCGCACACCGAAGGAGTTATAGGTGTCGATGAACTGCTTGCGGTCGACACCGCTCTTGGCCAGCAGATCGGCCATTGCCTCGGGGGTATCGAGCTTGCTGCGGTCGTTGTGGATGGCCGCAAAGACCTTGTCGCCGAGCGCATCGGCCTGACCAAGGGTCTCCAGCGTAAAAAAGAGCTGCTGATGCGCCTGCACCTGCCAGGGCACATGCACCTTGCGAAAGACCACATCGGCAGGCAGCCGCTTGACCCAGTCCTTGATCGCCGGCTCGAGCGAAAAGCAGTGCGAGCAGCCATACCAGAAGAACTCGATCACCTCGATCTTGCCGGCGGGCGTGTCGACCGGCGCCGGCGGCTTGACCGACTTGAAATCGAAGCCCTCACCGGTGCCGCCCTGGGCAGCCGCCTTGAGGGCGATGGGGCCCAGACCGAGAAGCAGCGCAAATTCGCGGCGGGAGACGGTTTTCATGGCAATTCTCATGTCGACTGATTCCTTATTTCTGGCGAACGACCGACGCCTCGACGCCGTTTTCGGCAAGGCGCGTGCGGGCCCGGTTCAGGTCGTCGAGCTGCCCATAGGGGCCCACCCTGACCCGATAGAAGGTGACGCCATTGACCTCGGCCATCACGATGCGAGCTTCAAAGCCGACCAGCGCGAGCTTCACCTTCATGGCCTCGGCATCTTCCTGGCCCTTGAACGCGCCGGCCTGGAGCAGGTAGGTGGTCTTGTCGGCAGGGGTTTCAGTGGCTGCGGCTTTCGGTGCTGCCGGCGCGTCGGTTGCCGCAGGCGCGGTCGGAGGCACAGCGCCAGGTGCGGGCTGCGCGATCGCCGGGGCATCGGTGCCGGGCGCAGCAGGCGGCGTGACCGCCACCGGTGGCTCGGTGGAAGCCGGGCGACTTTTCTGCATCGACCGATTGGGATCGGGAACATCAGCAGGACTGGCCGCCTCGGGCCGATCGGCGGGCCGCTTGATCTTGTCGACGAAGGGCACCGGCGAGCGGCTCATATAGAGCGTGACCACGACAGCAATCGCCAACCCCACCAGCAGGCCGATGGCCAGACCGACCAGCATGCCGCCCCGGTGGCCAGTTGACAAACGTCGACGGCCTGTGCGCCTGATTGCATTCACCCGGATTGCCTTCGCCATGTGAGCTGCCCGACCCTTACATGCGTTCAGGGGCCGATACGCCGATCAGCGCAAGCCCGTTTCGCAGCACCTGACCGACTGCACGCAGCAAAGCGAGGCGCGCCTCGCGCAGCGCGGCATCGTCGACCAGAAACCGCTCGGCGTTATAGTAACCGTGAAATTCAGCGGCGAAATCCTTGAGCCAGAAGGCCAGGGCATGCGGTGCCAGTGCCTCGCCGGCGTCTTTGACCACCGTCGGATACTCGGCCAGGCGCGCCATGAGCGCGAATTCGCGAGCCCCGACCAGGCGCGTGAAATCGACCGCGCCCGCATCGAACACATCATCCTGGCTGGCCAATCCCTTGTCGATCGCCTGCGAGAGCACCGAGCAGATCCGGGCATGCGCATACTGCACGTAGTAGACCGGGTTCTCGTCGGAGCGGGCAAGCGCGAGGTCGACGTCGAAGACGAACTCGGTATCGGCCTTGCGCTGGATCAGGAAAAAACGCACCGCGTCGCGCCCGCGTCGGATCGCCTCATCGCGACTGACGCCCTCGGGCGGCGCGCCATCGGGGCCGATGCCGCCCGACCATTCGATCAGGTCGCGCAGGGTGACATAGGCGCCGGCGCGCTTGGAGATCTTGACCTCTTCGCCGCCGCGCATCACGGTCACCATCTTGTGCAGCACGTAGTCGGGAAAGTCTTTCGGGATGCCGATATCCAATGCCTGCAGACCGGCACGAACCCGCGCGATCGTGCCGTGGTGATCGGAGCCCTGAATGTTGATGGCCTTGGTGAATCCGCGCTGCCACTTGGTCACGTGATAGGCCACGTCGGGGACGAAGTAAGTGAAGCCGCCCTCGGACTTGCGCATCACGCGGTCCTTGTCGTCACCGTAATCCGTCGAGCGCAACCACAACGCGCCCTCGTGCTCATAGGTGTGGCCGGCCTTGACCAGGCCGTCGACGGTGGCTGCCACCTTGCCGTCTTCGTAAAGCGACGTCTCGAGGTAGTACATGTCGAAGCGCACGCCGAAGGCCTGCAGATCGAGGTCCTGCTCGTGGCGCAGATAGGCGACCGCAAACGCCCTGATCGCCTCCAGATCATCCGGGTCGGCGCGACCGACCACCGGCTCGACGCGCAGCGCCGACACCGTGGCACCCGCCAGATAATCGCGCGCAATGTCGGCGATGTAGGTGCCGCGATAGCCGCCCTCGGGAAAGCGCGCATCGTCGGGGTCGATGCCGCGCGCCCGGGCCTGCACCGAGAGCGCCAGATTGGCGATCTGCACGCCCGCATCGTTGTAATAGAACTCGCGCTGGACCTGCCAGCCGCCGGCTTCGAGCAGCGCGGCCATCGCATCGCCCAAGGCGCCCTGTCGGCCATGACCGACATGCAGCGGCCCGGTGGGGTTGGCCGACACGAACTCGACCAGGACCTTGCGGCCTGCGCCCAGCTCATGGCGCCCGAAGCGGTCGCCCTGCGCGAAGACCATGCCAAGCACTTCGCGCTTGGCACTGGCGGTGAGCCGCAGATTGATGAAGCCCGGACCAGCGATCTCGGCCGATTCGATCAGCTCGCCTGCACCAGATGCCTGCACCAGATCAATGAGCGATTGCGCGATCGCACGCGGGTTGCCCTTGAGTGGCTTGGCAATCTGCAGGGCGAGGTTGCAGGCAAGGTCACCATGCTCGGCCTGCTTGGGCCGCTCAAGCAGGGCCTGGGCACGCGAAGCCATGTCGATGGCGTTGGCATCGCCGCTGGCCGAGGCAAGCGCGGCGGCCGCCGCCTCGAAGGCGCGGGCAAGCCGCGTAGTGTGTTCAGTTAACATGACCCGCATTCTACGTGGCCGGAGACACCCCCCATGGCACTCGAACTCGACCACCTCGTCGTGGCGGCAACCGACCTCGACAGCGGGCAAGCCTGGCTGGCCGATCGGCTCGGCGCCACGCTTGCTCCCGGCGGTCAGCACACCGGCGTCGGCACGCACAACCGGCTGCTGCAACTGGGCAATCGGGTCTATCTCGAACTGATCGCCCCCGACCCCTCGCAAGCCGAGCCGTCGCGCCCGCGCCCCTTCCTGCTCGATGACCCCGACATGAAGGCCCGTCTGGCCATCGCCCCGCAACTGGTGCACTGGCTGGTGCGCAGCAACGACCTTCAAGCCGATGTTGACGCAGCGGCCTATGAGCCCGGCACCATCGTCAACATGACCCGCGGCACGCTCACCTGGCGCCTCACCGTGGCCCGCGGTGGCCGCCCGGCGGGCGACGGCCTGCTGCCCTCGATGATCCAGTGGGACGTGCCCGATGACCAGCATCCGGCAGCCCGATTGCCCGATGTCGGCGTCACGCTGGCGGGGCTCTCAATCCGGGCGCCAAAGGCGGTACTCGCCTGCCTGCCACAGGTGAGTGCGCCGGTCACGATTGATACCGTCGAGTCTGCGACCAGCGCACTGGTTGCGACATTCAACTGCCCGACCGGACGCGTCAGCCTCGGCGGCTGAGCGCCTCGCAAGCCCGCCTGGCGCTGCGCGCCGCCTCTTTCCGAAGGAGCCCTTCATGAGCCTGCCAACCTGGCATTTCACCGACCGTACCGTGGTCGTCACCGGCGCGGCGCGCGGACTGGGCGCAGCGATGTCGCTCGCCTTCGTGCGGGCCGGCGCCCGCGTGGCTGCGCTCGATCGCGACGCGCAGGCGCTCGAGCAGGCCGTGCTCAGCGCCGGCGAGCATGCCCCGGCCCTCACGATTGCGGTCGATGTCACCGACCATGACGGCATCGATCGGGCGCTCGATCGGGTGAGCGCCGAGCTGGGGCCGATCGACGTGATGGTGGCCAATGCCGGCATCGGCCTGCGCGGCCTGTCGGTCGATGTGCCGGTTGCCGACTTCGAGAAGGTGGTCGATATCAACCTCAACGGCGTGTTCTTCTGCAATCGTCTGGCGGCAAGGCGCATGATCGGGCGCGGCGGCGCGATCGTGAATCTGGCATCGATCATGGGGTTTTCGGGTGGCATCTTCCCGAATGCCGCCTATCAGGCCAGCAAGGGCGCGGTGGTCAACATGACCCGCGCGCTCGCGCTCGAGTGGGCCGCAAACAATATTCGCGTCAATGCGGTCGCGCCCACTTTCGTTCGCACGCCGCTCACCGTCCCGGTGTTCAACGATCAGAAGTACTTCGACGCGGTCATGGCCCATACCCCGCTCGGCCGCCTGCCCGCACCCGACGATATCGCCCAGGCAGTTTTGTTTTTGGCCAGTGATGCCGCGCAGTGCGTCACCGGCATCACCCTGCCGGTCGATTCGGGCTATCTGGCGCGCTGAGGTTTTGTCTGAAATCGCACGCTGCCATTCGCCACTGACCCCACACGACCCGCTTGAAGCTCCCGGAGATCGCCATGCCGCGCAAATTCGTCGACCTCTCTATCTATCTCGAAAACGACGTGGCGTCCGATCCGCCCTCGATGGCGCCGCGCATCGACTATTTCCACCACACCAATTCCTTCGAGCAGATGGCCCCTTTTTTTCCGGGGCTCAAGCAGGAAGACCTGCCCGACAGCGCGGTGTGGGCGGTCGAGAAAGTGCAACTGAGCACGCACAACGGCACGCACCTCGATGCGCCCTACCATTTTCATCCGACCATGAACCGCGGCGAGCGCGCGATCACCATCGATGAGGTCGATCTCGACTGGTGCTTTCAACCCGGTGTGAAGCTCGACTTTCGCCATCTCCCCGACGGCTATGTCGTCACTGCCGACGATGTCGAAGCCGAGCTCAAGCGCATCGGCCACAGCCTTGCGCCACTCGAGATCGTGGTGGTCAATACCCGCGCGGGCAGCCGCTACGGTCACGCCGACTATGTATCGGCCGGCGCCGGCATGGGCTACCAGGCCACGATGTATCTGCTCGAGCGCGGCGTGCGCCTGACCGGCACCGACGCCTGGAGCTGGGATGCGCCCTTCGTACACACCGCCGAGAAATATGCCGAGACCGGCGACGCCTCGCTGATCTGGGAAGGCCACAAGGCCGGCCGCGACATCGGCTACTGCCACCTCGAAAAGCTGCACAACCTCGAGTCGCTGCCGGCAGACGGCTTCATCGTGTCGTGCTTTCCGCACAAGATCCGCGGTGCATCGGCCGGCTGGACCCGCGCGGTCGCAATCTTCGATGAGGCAATCATGAAGGCGATGAAGGCCGGCTGACCGGCCTACCTCACGCCCTGGGTTGCCAGCAGCGAGGTCATCCGCGCGCAGGCCAGGTCAGGATCGCGCAGCAACCCGGCGGCATCGGCCAGCCGGAAGACCTCGGACAGATGAATCAGATGGCGTGCCGACTGCTGGCCACCGACCATCACGAAATGATCCTGGTCGCCATTGAGCCAGGCCAGCAGCACCACACCGGTCGTGCCGTGGCGCGCCGGCGGGCTGTAGAGGTGATGTGCCAGGGTCTGTACCGGCTCGAGCATCCGGCGATAGGCAGCCGCATCGCCATCGGCGAGTGCGGCGAGCGCCGCACAGGCGATCGGCGCTGCGACATCCAGGACACCCAGCAGCGCATTGGCGTATCCGCTGGCATCGCCCTCGATGCGATCGACGAAATCGAATTCATCTCCGGTGTAAAGGCGGATGCCGGGGGCAAGGCGCGCGCGCACCGCCGCCTCGGCGGCCCGATCGGGCAATGACAGCCTGATGCCCTCGATACGGGCGGCATTGCGGTTGAGCACACCGAGTGCCACGTCCAGCGCTTCATCGAGATGTTCGCAGCCCCAGTGGCCGCTTTGTGCCGGATCAAAGAGTTCACCCAGCCACTGGATGATGACCGGCTCGCGCACCTGCGACAGCAGCCGGTCGTAGACCAGCCCGTACTGATCGGGCGAACGCGCGCAATCGGCCAGCTCCTGGCTGGCCATGATGATCAGGCGACCGCCACGCTTTTCGATCGCTTCAGCCTGCGCCTCGTAGGCTTCGAGGACCTCAGCCACCGTGACCCGCGGCAGGTCGCCGATCTGGTCGGTGCCGCACCCGGCAAAGAGCCGTGCATCGGGATAGTCCTTCGAGGCATCGATGGCACGCCCGATCAGCTCGAGCGAGGTCGGCCAGTCGAGGCCGAGTCCGCGCTGCGCCGCGTCAATCGCCTCAGCCACGCCCAGTCCCTGCGCCCACAGCTTGCGGCGGATGGCGATCGTCGCATCCCAGTCGAGGGCGCAGCCATTCCAGGGATCGATGCTGGCCAGGGGCTGTGCGACCACATGCGGCGCGGCGAAGGCAATGCGATTGAAGGCTTGACTCGATTGCGGCGTAAGGGCGCGGGGCGCGGCGGTTTGGAAGCGCATCAATCGACCGTCGTGTCGAGGCAGCATCAGGGTCGGCATGGGTCGAACTCCGCAGGAATGGCTCGGCTGATGGAGCCCAAGCCGCTATCGTAGGCCACACCCTCTGCGTTGCCGCCAGCCGACAGGCCGCAAACCGACGGCCAGGACCTGTCGATGCCCGGTCGAATTGATGTCCGGATTGCAACTGCGGCCGAAATGCCGGCTATTTCCGGTTCTCGCTTTCGCCCGCTCGTCTCATTGTTGCCTGATCGGACCCGAAATGATCAGCCCCGAATTGAGACCTGATGCCCCCCACCTTGTCACCGTCGTCACCTCGACCTCAGCCCAAGCAAACGCACTGGCAAACCGCTGACGCGGACTTTGCGATCGACGATCCCTCGAGCCTGATGCTGGGAACGCTGGATTCGCTGCCGCATCACAGCCGACGACACGACGACGCATCAGCTGCCCTGTGGCGCGAAGCGGCCTGCATCGACAATCTCGCGCTCGATACCGATCTGACTGCGCTGGTGACTTCGATCGGAAGCGAGCGTGCCGAGCTGAGTTTCGAGCTGCAGCACAAGGCTGCGCGCAACATCGACGATGAGTCGGTCATCAAGGCGGGCAGTGGTCTGCTCGGCGTACTCAACACGATCCATGCCGCGATATCGAATGCGAGCGAGCAGGCCGGCCGCTTCGATGATCGGCTCAACGACTTTGCAGTCGATCTCGACTCGGCCGCCTCGGTGCTCGATCTGCAATTGCGCATCGACGCCATGCGCAGCGATCTGTTTCTCCTGACGCATTCGCTGTCGCGCCTGGGCGAGCACCTGGCATCGGGGCATCATGAAGTGGGACGCCTTCAGGGCGCGCTGCAGCAGGCGCGCGAGCAGGCCTCGATCGATCCGCTGTCGGGCATCCTGAACCGTCGCGGTCTCGAGCTCGAGCTTGAACGTACCCGCAGCAATGAGGTCGATGCCCCGATTCCCTTGAGCATCGTGATGATCGATATCGACCACTTCAAGCAGGTGAATGACCGATATGGCCATGCCTTCGGCGACCAGGTGATTCGCGCCGTCGCGCAGTCACTGCTCGCGCTCACCCAGCGCAAGGACACGGCGGCGCGCCTCGGCGGCGAGGAGTTCGTGCTCCTGCTGCCCGACACGCCGGCGCAGGGCGCACGCGAAGTGGCCGAACGCATCCGACGCGCCATCGCGCTCGGCGAGATCAGAACCCGCGATGCCGAATCCCCGGTCGGTCGGGTCACGGTGTCGTGCGGCGTGACGCAACGTCTGCGCCATGAATCGGTCGATGACGCGCTGCTGCGCGCCGATCAGGCGCTCTATGGTGCCAAGCAGTCGGGCCGCAACAAGACGCTGCTGGCGGGCTGATCACCGGTCGATCGGCCCGTGGCCTAATCAACCGGCACCGACCGCAGGGCATTGACCTGCCGGGCCTCGACCCGGGTGCCGCGCTGCCCCCAGGTATTGCGCAGCCAGCTGACGATCGCCGCAAGCTCCCGGTCATCGAGCTGCGGCCCGAAGGGCGGCATGCTGAGCGGCCGGGGCTTGGCGTTCGTGGCCGGCGCAAAGCCGCCATGCAGCACCGCCCTGATCGCATTGACCGGCGAGTTCATGGCAAAGAGCCGATTGCCGGCCAGCGGCGGATAGCCGGGCGCAGCGAGCTCGCCCTTGTCACCATGACACTCGGCGCAGTGCTTCGCATAGAGCCGTTCGCCACCCGCCAGCATCGGATCACCGGCCGATGGCAGCACGATTGCACGCCCCAGCCCCTGTACCCGCGGACCGTCGGTATCGGGCCGCGCCATCGCCTTCAGATAGACCGCCATCGACTGCAGGTCGCTGCGCTCGAGATGCTGCAGGCTGCCGGTGACCACCGCCGCCATCGGTCCGGCCGCGATCGCGTGGCGATTGATGCCGGTCGCCAGCCACTCGGCCGTCTCCTCCGGCGTCCAGCGACCCACGCCCGCCTCGCGGTCGGACAGCAGCGAGGGCGCATACCAGCCGAGCTCGGCAAGCTCGGCCCCCGCAAACGCGACGCCATCGGCGCCGCCCAGCGAATCGCGGCCGGTATGGCAGGCGCCGCAATGACCGAGCACCTCGACCAGATAAGCGCCGCGGTTGAAAGCGGCATCGCGGGCGTCATCGGGCACGAAAGTCGCGGGTCGAAAATAGGCCAGCTGCCATAGTTCGGTGAGCAGTGGCTGGTTCCAGGGAAAACGCAGCGCATTGGCGCGATTGGGCGCACGCACCGGTGGCAGACTGCGCAACCAGGCATGGATCGCATCGGAATCGGTACGCGTGATGCGGGTGAACTGGGTATAGGGGAAGGCCGGCGTGAGCGCGCGGCCGTCACGCGATCGTCCCTCGTGCATCGCACGCCAGAAATCGTCGTCCGACCAGGCACCCAGACCAGTCTCGGTATCAGCCGTGAGATTGGAGGTGTAGACCGTACCGAAAGGCGTGGCGATTGGCCGCCCGCCGGCGTAGGGCTCGCCACCACGGGCGGTATGACAGCCTGCACAGTTGCCGGCCAGCGCGAGATAGGCGCCGCGGGCGAGCACCTCCGACGCAGGCTGCGGCAGGCCCGAGGCGGGTGCCATCCCCGACACTGGCGTATTTGCCCGCATCGACAGCCGCATTGACACCACCTGGGCAATTGCACCGATGAACAGCAGCGCCAGTGCTGCAATCATGACCCGGCGAAGGGTGCGGCTCATTGCCCGAGCCCGCCGCAATCGAGGGGCATCGCGGCCGGTAAAGCCGCCGCCGCACGTCCACCGGCAGGCACCGGTTGCGACGCAAGCCAGCCGGTGATTGCCGCGATGTCCTGAGGCGCCAGGCGCTTTGCGATGGTGGCCATGCAGTCGGGCGCGATCGCATTGCGCACCCCCTCGCGCCAGGCGCCGAGCTGCGCATTGAGATAGTCCTGCGGCAGACCGAGCAGCCCGGGGATGGCCGGCTGCGCGCCGAGCAGCCCCTTGTCGTGGCAGGCGATGCAGGCCGGCACCGAGCGGCTCGCATCGCCGCTCATCACCAGAAGACGGCCACGCTCACGCGAGGCAGCATCGAGCGAGACGGTTTGCGGGCGCGGATAGGGAGGGTGCTGCGCGGCAAAGTACTGCGCCATCTCGAGCAGGTAGGCATCCGGCAGCCGGTCGACCATCCAGGTCATGGCCGGTACGGCGCGGCGACCCTCGCGGAACTGTCGCAGCTGGTTGTAGAGATAGCCCGCCGGTTTGCCGGCGATCCGCGGCAGATAGCCCTCGGGCGATGCACGACCCTGCGGACCATGGCAGCTGGTACAAGCCGCAAAGCGGCGCGACAGCGCGTCGGCCGATTCGCCAGTCGAGGCCGAGCCATCCGTGGCTGGGTTGACCGCGGCGGATCCCCTGGACGCAGTCGATGCGGTGGCCGCAATGCCCGGGCCCGACCGATCGAGCGCCACGGCGGGCAGCGCAATCAGCAAAAGTGCGACAAGCCCCACACGCCGTGCCGATCGTCGCAGGGTGTTCGAAACAGCCGGAGGGGGAAGGTCAATATGTGCCAAGCGGGCCTGATCGGTGAAACCTCGACAGACCGCTCAGACATTAAGCGGCCGGGTCGGCGAGTATAGCGAGCCGACCCTCCAGGGCCCGACCCTGAGCGATCCGATGATCAGCAGCCAATTCGCGCTTACGATGCACCATCTCCCGATCCGATCTTCGCCGCACACTCGAGACCCCCATGGCCTATGCCCACGCCGTCGGTGCTAACCGATTCGCCTTTCCCGACCTCAAGACCCTGCTGGCAAAGGCCGGGCCGATGCGATCGGGCGACCTGCTCGCCGGCGTGGCGGCCGACTCCGAGGCCGAGCGCATGGCCGCGAAAATGGCCCTGGCCGACCTGCCGCTGCGCCGCTTTCTCGAAGAGCCGGTCATTTCACCCGATGACGACGAGGTCAGCCGGCTGATCCTGGCGCAGCACGATGCCGCCGCCTTCGCACCGATCGCCCATCTCACGGTCGGCGAGTTTCGCAACTGGCTGCTGTCGGACGCGACCACCGAACAGACCCTGCGCGATCTCACCTGGGGGCTGACCCCCGAGATGGTCGCCGCGGTCAGCAAGCTGATGCGCAATCAGGATCTGGTGGTGGCCGCGCGCAAATGCCGCGTGGTGAGCGCCTTTCGAACGACCATCGGCCTGCCCGGGCGCATGGCGGTGCGCCTGCAGCCCAACCATCCGACCGACGATCCGCGCGGCGTGCTCGCCTCGGTACTCGATGGCCTGATGTACGGCTGCGGCGATGCGGTCATCGGCATCAATCCGGTGGGCGACAATCTGCCGGGCATCGTGTCGCTGCTTCGCATGCTCGACGACATCCGCCAGCGCTTCGATATTCCCACTCAAAGCTGCGTGCTCACCCATGTGACGCAGACGATCAAGGCGATCGAGATGGGCGCGCCGGTCGACCTGGTGTTTCAGTCGATCGCCGGCACGCAAAAAGCCAACGAAGGCTTCGGCATTTCGCTCGCCCTGCTCGATGAGGCGGCCGATGCGGTGCAAAGCCTGCGGCGCGGCACGGTGGGCAACAACGCGATGTATTTCGAGACCGGCCAGGGCAGTGCGCTGTCGGCCAATGCCCACCACGGCGTCGACCAGCAGACCTGCGAGGCACGCGCCTATGCGGTGGCCCGACGTTATGCGCCGCTGCTGTCGAATACCGTGGTCGGCTTCATCGGCCCGGAATATCTCTATGACGGCAAGCAGATCGTGCGCGCCGGCCTGGAAGACCATTTCTGCGGCAAGCTGCTCGGCGTGCCGATGGGTTGCGACATCTGCTACACCAACCATGCCGAGGCCGATCAGGACGACATGGACAACCTGCTCACCATGCTGGGCGTGGCCGGCATCAACTTCATCATGGGCGTGCCGGGTGCCGACGATGTGATGCTCAACTACCAGAGCACCTCGTTTCATGACGCGCTCTATCTGCGCGAGGTGCTCGGGCTCAAACGCGCGCCCGAATTCGAAGACTGGCTCGAGCGCATGCAGGTCACCGACCGCCATGGCCGACTGCTCGGGTCGGCCGGCAAAGATCATCCGCTGCTGGGCATTGCAGCATGAGCGCCGACCAAATGCCCGACGGCAAAGCGAGCGGCGCACCGCCGGAAAAGCGGATCACCGAGCCGCTCTCAAGCCCGGCCGACGCCCCGCTGGTGCTGCCCGATCCCTGGACCGCACTGCGCGCCTACACACCGGCGCGCATTGCGCTCGGGCGCACCGGGGCGAGCCAACCCACCGCTGCGCTGCTGGCCTTTTCGCTTGCCCATGCCCAGGCGCGCGACGCGGTGCACGAAGACTTCGATGCCGCATCGATGGCAATCGAGCTGCAGGAAGCTGGCTTTCAGACCATCGGCGTCCACAGCCGCGCCACCGATCGGCCGATGTATCTGCGCCGCCCCGACCTCGGTCGCAGGCTTGATGCCGCGAGTTGCGATCGGCTGCGCAAGGCCGCCGAAGAGGCCGAGGCCGCACCCGACCTGGTGCTGGTGGTCGCGGACGGGCTGTCGGCTCTGGCCGTCACGCGTCATGCGCAGCCGATGCTCAAGGCCATCCGTGCGCAGTTGCCCGGCTGGACGATCGGGCCGGTGGTGCTTGCCGAACAGGCCCGTGTGGCGCTCGGCGATGAAGTGGGCGAGCTGCTCGGCGCACGCGCGGTGGCCCTGCTGGTGGGCGAGCGCCCCGGCCTGAGCTCACCCGACAGCCTTGGCATTTATCTCACCTGGGCACCGCGCGTGGGCCGCACTGACGCCGAGCGCAACTGCATCTCGAACATCCGCCCCGAGGGGCTGAGCTATGAGCAGGCGGCAGCCACGCTGGCCGGGCTGCTCGAGGGTGCGAAAGGGCTCGGTGCAAGCGGAATCATGCTCAAGGATGAAACGCTCGCTCCCGCTCCCGCGGCACTCGGGGCTAGACTCGACTCCAGACTCGACCTGATCCGCGCATCAGACGCGACACCCGACACATGACTGAGGAGCAATGACGATGCCGACCGGCGCCCTGCAACTGCCTGAAATCGACGAACTGGCCTTCGACCCGGCGGCACTTCGCCGCAAATACGACCTCGAGCGCGACCGACGCCTGCGCACCGAGGGCAACGACCAGTATGTCGAGGTCACTGGCGAGTACGAACATTTCCTCGACGACCCCTATGCCGACCCGCAGTTCAAGCGTGAGCCGATCGTGCGCGATGTCGAGGTACTGGTGGTGGGCGGCGGCTTCGGCGGCCTGTTGTCGGCTGCGCGCCTGCGCGAAGCCGGCTTCGAGGACATCTGCATCATCGAGAAGGGCGGCGACTTCGGCGGCACCTGGTACTGGAACCGCTATCCCGGCGCGGCCTGCGACACCGAGAGCTACATCTACCTGCCGCTGCTCGAAGAAACCGGCTACATGCCCGCCGCAAAATACGCCCGCGGCCCCGAGATCCTCGAGCACTCGCGGCGTATCGGCCGCCATTTCGACCTTTATCGATCGGCGATCTTCCAGACCGTCATCACCGACATGCGATGGCTTGACGATGCCTCGCGCTGGCAGGTCACCACCGACCGCAAGGACGTGCTGCGGGCGCGCTTCGTGGTGCTGGCCGGCGGCCCGCTGCATCGGCCCAAGCTGCCGGGCGTGCCGGGTGTCGGCAGTTTCAAGGGGCACACCTTTCACACCAGCCGCTGGGATTACGACTACACCGGCGGCGATGGCAGCGGCGGCCTCACCGGCCTGAAGGACAAGCGGGTCGGCATCATCGGCACCGGTGCCACGGCAGTGCAGTGCGTGCCGCACCTGGGCGCAGGCGCCAAGGAGCTCTTCGTCTTTCAGCGCACGCCCTCCTCGGTCGATGTGCGCAACGACCGTCCGACCGACCCCGAATGGGCAAAGAGCCTCAAGCCCGGCTGGCAGCGCGAGCGCGTGGCCAACTTTACTGCAGTCATTTCGGGGGCTGAATTCGAGGTCGATCTGGTCAACGACGGCTGGACCGACCTGATCGGCGGCATCCTGCTGTCGGCCCGTCGCAAGGCGGTCGCCGGCGAAACCGTGAGCAACGAGGCCGAGCTGATCCAGCTGGCCGACTACAGCAAGATGGAACGGGTGCGCGCGCGCATCGATGCGGTGGTCAAAGACCCCGCGACCGCCGAGGCGCTCAAGCCCTGGTACAACCAGTTCTGCAAGCGGCCCTGCTTTCACGACCAGTACCTCGACACCTTCAACCGGCCGAACGTGCATCTGGTCGATACCCAAGGCAAGGGTGTCGAGCGGATCACCGAACGCGGCGTGGTGGTCGCCGGGCGTGAGTACGAACTTGATTGCCTGATCTTCGGCACCGGCTTTGAGGTCGGCACCGATTTCACCCGACGCCTGGGCTTCGAGGTCCATGGTCGCGACGGCCTCACGCTCACCGAAAAGTGGCACGACGGCGCGCAGACCTTTCATGGCCTGTTCACCCGCGGCTTTCCCAACCTTTTCGTGATGACCACCCAGCAGTCGGGTCAGAGCGCCAACTTCCAGCACATGATGGCCGAGCAGGCGCAGCACATCGCCTGGGTGCTGGATAAAACCCGCGCGAGCAGCGTTCGCACGATCGAAGCAAGCGAGCAGGCCGAGGCCGACTGGGTCAACAGCATCGTCAAGCTCGCCCGCATGCGCCAGCCCTTCCTGAACGAATGCACGCCGGGCTATTACAACAACGAAGGCCAGCCCAACGAACGCATCGCCCGCAACTCACCCTTCTGGCGCGGACCGATGGCCTTCCTGAAAATCTGGGACAAGTGGCGCAAGGACGGCTCGATGCAGGGGCTCGAACTGAAAGGCTGAGGGGTCGCGCGAGCGGCGGCGTGTTGCCGCTCGCAAAACTGTGTCGAAACTTGCGCTCGATTGTGAACAAAGGCATCGTTTCGCCTCGTCATTACCGATGTAATGACACAAAGAGGCAAGCTAATGACACGATTTTCACAATTTCGCGGCGCGCTTGCGGGCATTCTGCTTGCGGGCCTGTTGAGTAACCTGTGGGCAGCCGACCTGAAGGAGATTCAGGCACGCGGCGAATTGCGCCACCTCGGCATCCGCTATGCCAACTTTGTGACCGGCGCCGGCGACGGATTCGATGTCGAACTGGCGAAGGGTTTCGCCAAACACATCGGCGTGAATTACACGCTGGTCTATACCGACTTCTACAGCGTGCTGCGCGATCTGCTCGGCAAGGACGTCGTGCGCAAGGGTGCTGTGGTTGCGCTCGAGGGCAACTTCCCGGTCAAGGGCGACATGATCGCCACCGGCTTCACCATACTGCCCTGGCGAGAAGCGGTCGTGCTGTTCTCCAAGCCGACCTTCCCCTCGCAGGTGCTGCTGGTAGCGAGGGCCGATTCGGCCTTCAAACCGATCAAGGGCAGCAACAGCCTGGAGAAGGACATCGTCGAGACCAAGGCGATGATCGGCAAGCACAGTCTGCTGGTAATGGAGCGCACCTGTCTGGATCCGGCCAATTACGGCCTCAAGGGAGTCGGCATCGATCTCAGGGCCTACTCGAAGAGCACCAACCTCAACGAGATGATTCCGGCCCTGATCAACAAAGAAGCTGAACTGACGCTGCTCGACGTTCCCGATGCCATCCTCGACCTGAAAAAGTGGTCGGGCAAGATCAAGGTGCTCGGCCCGATTTCCGAACATCAGGAACTCGCTGCGGCCTTTCCGAAAGATGCGCCCCAATTGCGCCAGGCCTTCGACGACTACCTGGTCAAGATCAGGGCCGACGGCACCTACGACAAACTGGTCGACAAGTATTTCCCCGGAATTCGCCGCTATTTTCCTGACTTCTTCAACCGCAAGGTCTGAGCCGCTGAAGCCTGTCGACAGATGACGCGGCGCGCCTGAGTTGGCCGACAAACCATGAAACTGATTGAACGGATGGCCCCTCGCTGGCCGCTCATGCTGGCGATCGCGTTCAGCGTCTACAGCGTCATCCTGCTGTGGAACATCTTCGAGTCGCAAAGCCAGTTGCGGGCATCGCGGCAGGAACGCGTGCTCGCCGACACCCAGCGCCGCGCGACCGAGATCGGCGACTACATCGCGCAGCGTGTAATCGAGGTGAAGGATCTGGCCGAAATCCCCGAGCTCGACACCTACTTCATCAACCGCGACCTCGGCATGTCGATGCAATACGGTCTGGCGACCAGCCTGTCAGGGATCGACGAACGATTCGAGCGGTCTATCACCGAGCGAAACCGCAACGGCAATTCCGTCTATTTACGGATCACCCTGCAAGACGACGCCGGCGCGGTGCTGTCCGACGTCCGCGCGGGCAATCAGTTGGGCAACCAGCCGGGAAATCAGCCTGGCGAGTTGCCCAGGACGCTGACCCGCGACGTCGCGCTGACCTTCGACTCGAAAAACGACCACCTGATCGCGACCGCGCCGATCGTGCGCAAGGACACATTTCGCGGCTCGATCGTCGTGATCGGCGATCTCGAAAACCTGTGCCAACAACTGACTCCGATCCGTGACAAGGACGGTCGAAGCGGTTTCAAGGAATTACTCGTCTCGTCCGACGGCCTGGCACTTTCGAAGGATGACGACAGTGTCGTGCTGCCCGAGCAGGTCGCGAAGTCGCTGGCCGATCTCCCGGAAAACAGGCTCGAAAAAACCGATCGACTGCCACAGGCCGAGGCCATCCTGGGGGAAGGCTTCATGATTCGTACAGCCGTTCGCGGCACGCCCTTGTCGCTGGTCACTGTCATCGATCCGAACGCACTCGATAGCGCCGGCAGCACCCCCCCGTCGTATCTGCGGTTTCTGGCGATCTTCCCGTTCCTGCTGCTGTTGACCGCGCTGGCGCTTGATCGCCAACGACAGCGCACGCTTCGCCTTGAGAGCGACAACTCGGCGCAAGCCAGCGAAATCGCGCGCCGCAAGCAGCTCGAACAGGAGCTGCGCGACAACGGCTCCCGGCTTGAAGAGATGACCGAAGCCTTGCGAAAGAGCGTGTTGCGTGCCGAAGAAGCCAACCGGATCAAATCGGATTTCGTGGCCACCATGAGCCACGAAATCCGCACGCCGATGAACGGGATCATCGGCATGACCGACCTGGCGCTGGGCACCGAGCTGAACCCTGAGCAGCGCGAGTACCTCGACATTGTGCGAAGCTCGGCTGACGGGCTGCTCGGCATCCTCGACGACATCCTCGACTTCTCGAAAATCGAGGCGGGCAAGCTCAAGATCGATCGCATCGCCTTTGACCTGCGTGCCGAACTGAGCTCCCTGCTGCGACCGCATGAGCTCAATGCCACGGCCAAGGATCTCGATCTGATCCTGCGCATCGGCGCCGAGGTGCCTGAGCGACTCATCGGTGACCCCGGCCGCATCCGGCAAGTCCTCAACAATCTGCTGGGCAACGCGGTCAAGTTCACGCAGACCGGTGAGGTTGAACTCAGCATCTCAGCCCATCGGCCTGACGGCGCGCGGATCGGCATCGACTTCGCGGTGCGTGACACCGGCATCGGCATCAGCAGCGAAAAACAGCGCGCCATCTTCGAAGCCTTTACCCAGGAAGACGCCTCGACCACTCGGCGCTTCGGCGGCACCGGGCTGGGGCTGACCATCTGCCGGCGCCTGGTCGAAATGATGGTGGGCGTGATCTCGGTTCGCAGCGTGCCCGGCGAGGGCAGCGTCTTTCTGGTCCATCTGCCGCTTGAGGTCGCACCGCATGCTTCAGCAGACGCATTGCGCGCACAGACCTCGCAGGCCGGCATCACCGAGCCCGGCCTGGCAAGCCGCCCGCTGAAGGTGCTGGTCGCAGAGGACAACCTGGTCAACCAGAAGCTGATGACGAAACTGCTCGAGCGCTGGAACCATGAGGTGGTCCTGGCACGCGACGGCAAGGAAGCGCTGGCGCATTACGAACAGACCGACTTCGACATCATCCTGATGGACATCCAGATGCCGGTGATGAGCGGACTTGAAGCCACTCGCGAAATCCGCGAGCGCGAAGCGGCCGACCCGGCTCGCGGGCGCATGCCGATCCATGCACTGACAGCAGACGCGCTCGAAGAGCAGATCCATGCCGGGATGCAAGCCGGCCTTGACGGTTACCTCACCAAACCGGTCGACCGCACACGCCTGCAGGGCGTGCTCGATGGGGTTTCGCGGACGCAGGCACGATCAGGCCCTGGCCGCTAGCGCCTGCCGTCGTGCAATGCGGCTCACTCCCCCTTGAAAGCGGGCGCGCGTTTTTCGCGGTAGCTATTGATGCCCTCACGAAAATCTTCGGTCGCCACCGCACGGTCCTGCTCGCGGTTGGCCGCGGCAAACGCCTCGTCGTAACTGTCGTCGATCGCGGTCCAGATCTGCGCCTTCATCGCGGCAAGCGAGCGCGGCGCGGCATTGGCCGCAATCGTGCGTGCATAGGCGGTGACATGCGCCATCAGCTGGTCGTCATCGAGCACCGCATTGACCAGCCCGAGCCGCTCGGCCTCGACACCATCGAATCGGCGGGCGGTATAGAGCAGGTCGGCGGTGCGCGCGGTGCCGATCAGGCGGGTCAGCAGCCAGCCGACGCCCTTTTCAGCCGGCACGCCCAGACGCGCAAAGGTGGCATTGAAGAGCGCCGATCTCGAGGCGAAGCGGATATCGCAGTGCAGGGACAAAATGAAGCCCCAACCGAATGCTGCGCCATTGACCGCGGCGATGGTGGGCTTGCGTGAATTGATCAGCCCGTTCCAGCCGCCGCTATAAAAGCGCGCCAGACCCGGGCCGATGTCGTCGCCCCACTGGCGGCTGATCTGGCCGGGCGCAGCCTGATCGACGCGCCCGGAGCCGCCCTCCCCCGGTTTGGTCGTGCCGATCACGCTCAGATCGAGCCCGGCCGAAAACCCTCGGCCGGCACCGGTGATCACGATGACCCGCACCTGCGGATCGACCGCAGCCGCATCGACCTTCTCGAAGAACGCACCGAGCATCGCCGGCGTGAGCGCGTTGAGCTTTTCAGGGCGATTGAAGGTGATCTGGGCAACGCCCGAATCAACCTGATACAGGATGCCGGTGTCGGCGTTGAGGGTGGCTGCGTCGCTCATGTTGCGCTCCTTGCGAGGGTGGTCCGTTGATGTTGCCAAAGCTTACCCCGGCCGCACCAAGGCTCACCCGCCGCAGATTGCCGGCAGGATCTCGCCGATCGGGCCGCGCAGCACCGCATCGGCAATCGGGTCGCAGGCAGTCGGCTCGGCATTGACGATCACGATCTTTGCGCCCGCACGACGCGCTATGGGCACCACGCCCGCGACCGGCTGAACCTGGAGCGTGCTGCCGATCGCCAGCATCAGATCGGCCTCCCCCGCCACGGTAAAGGCGCGGTCGATCACCTCGGGCACGAGTGCCTGACCAAACGAGATGGTGTCGCTCTTGAGAATGCCGCCGCACTCGGGGCAATGCGGATCGGTTTCGCCGGCTCGCACGCGCTCGAGCACCTCGGGCATCGGCCAGCGCCGCCGGCACTGCCAGCACATCACCCGCCGGATCGTGCCGTGGACCTCGATGACCTTGTCGGCGCCATTGCCGGCGATCTGATGCAGCTCATCGATGTTCTGGGTGATCAGGGCATGGAGCAAACCCCGCGATTCGAGCGCGACCAGCGCGCGATGGCCGGCATTGGGCTGGGCGGTCCAGGCAGGATGAGAGAGTCGTCCGCGCCAGGCGGCTTGCCGCACCTCGACGTCGGCCAGATAGTGCTGCAGGGTCGACTGCTTTTCGGCCTGTGGGTTGCGGGTCCAGACGCCTTGCGGGCCCCGAAAATCCGGGATGCCCGAGTCGGTCGAGATGCCGGCACCGGTGAGCACCACGATGCGCTTCGATGCGGCGACCCAGCCTCTGACGGTCTCGATGATCGCGGTGTTGTCCATGCTGAGAGATCCTGTGCGCGGCCGCCACCGGCCGATCCGCCCGACAGCTTATCGTGCCAGCAGCGCGTGCACCTGATCGCGGATGAAGGCCTCATCGGGCCCACGATGCACCGGATTGCCGGCGCGATGGCCCCAGTCCGACTCGATCGGCACCAGTTGCCCGCGCGCCAGCATCGGCAGCTCGCGGGCATTGTCGTCGAGCCTGAAATAGAGGTCGGTATTGCACGGCATCAGCAGCACCTGCGCGCTGATGGCGCGCAGCGCCCGCTCGAAGTCACCGCCATGCGCCGGGTCATCGGCAATCGAGAAGTGCTGCCAGGTATGCATGTGGGCGAGCAGATCGAGGGCATCGCGGCGCAAAAAGTTGCCTTCCCAGTTGCCGACCAGCCAGTCCTCGAGCGAGCTGTAGCCCATCTGCGTCCAGAGCCGGTCGCGATAGAAGGCCTGCGACAGCGCCCAGCCGGCATAGACCCGGGCCATGGCACGCAGGCCGCGCTCGGGCTTGGTATCGAAGGCGCCGTTGCGCCAGGCGGGGTCGGCGGTTAGCGCCGCCTTCACGCCTTCGATAAACACATAGTTGTGCGGCGCGCAGCGTGCCGCGCCGCACACCACCGCAATGCGTTCGACCTCATCCGGAAAGCTCGAGGCCCACTGATAGGCCTGCATCGCGCCCATCGACCAGCCATAGACCATCTTGAGCCGCTCGATGCCAAAGACCTCGCGCAGCAGCCGGCGCTGCACCCGGACATTGTCGAGGATGCTGAAGTGCGGATAGCGGCTGGCGTTGAAGGGCTCGGGCGTATTGCTGGGCGACGACGACAGGCCGTTGCCGAACATGTCGGGAATGATGACGAACCAGCGGTCGGAATCGAGGATGCCGCCCGGCGAGATCAGCCATTGCGTGTCGAGATGCTGCGCCGAATACGAGGTCGGATAGAGCACGACATTGTCGCGGGCCGCCGACAGCGTGCCGTAGGTCCGGTACGACAGCTTTGCGCCGCGATAGGTCTGACCGCTTGAAAGCAGCAGGTCGCCGGCCTCGAAGATGGCTGCAGGGGTAGTCATGGCGTTGCCTATGGTGGATGACATCAGATTGCTCAGCCGATTGCGATCAGCCGATCGCGCTCGCCGATTTCAGCTGCGTGCGCAGCAGATGCTTCTGAATCTTGCCGGTCGAGGTCTTGGGCAGGGTCATGAAACGGATCTCGCGCGGGCACTTGAAGCGGGCCAGATGCTGGCGGCAGTGCTCGATCAGGGCATCGGCAAGGGCTTGGGTCGCCTGATCGTCGGTG
>CANKWX010000043.1 GCA_947487165.1 Burkholderiales bacterium | reverse complement strand
GGCGATGTCCGATCCGGCGACCAGCGCCGGCACATCCAGCCAGTCGAAGGTCCAGTCGTGCACGCACTGTGCGATCGCCCTTGGCTCGACCGGGCGGTTCCAGTTGCCGAGCTCGTCGCCGGCGCCTGCCCCCGGGCGCACCAGCAGCCAGTTGTTGACGCCCGGCTCGATCGGATAGACCACCACCCGCAAATGCTCATCGCCGATGATGACCATCGACGAGCCGCTCAGAAACTGCCCGCTGCGGGTGGTGCCGCGATACATCATCCAGCCGTTGGTGGCCAGCGCACCCAGGGCCGGGTCGGCCGATTGGCGCACTGCGGAGCGGATGCCGTCGGCACCGATCAGCAGATCGGCCTCAGTGGTGCGGGAAACACCGCTGCGTTCTGTGACCTGCACGCGCGCCCCGCCGGGCATCGGCGCAAACCCGCTCACACGCTGTCCGGTGCGCACCACCGCCTCGCCCAGTCGGGCCACCACCGCATCAAAGAGAATCTGCTGCAGCCGCCCGCGATGAATCGAATACTGCGGCCACCGGTACCCCGCACCCACACCGCGCGGCTCGGCCCAGATCAGCTTGCCGCGCCGGTCGTAATACGACAGCTCCGAGGTCGGGATGCCGTGCTGCGCCAACGCATCGCCCAGCCCGAGTTCGGTCAGCTCGCGCACCGCATGCGGCGGCAGGTTGACGCCCACGCCGACCTGGCGGATCTCGGCCGCGGCTTCGAGGACCTGCAGCTCGCGCAGGCCCGCCGCATGCAGGCTGAGTGCGGCAGCCAGCCCGCCGATGCCGCCACCGGCGATCAGGATGCTCATGTCACCGGAAACTCGACCATCGCCTCGCCCTGCGCCACCAGCTCGTCGCGCTGATTGCGCACGCCCACATCGAGCGTGAGCCAGCGGCTCTGGCCGGTGGCTTTGCGGGCGGTGACCACCGCATGCGCGGTGATGGTGTCGCCGGGTTTGACCGGTGCTTTCCAGCGCGTCTCGAGCCGGCGATGCACGCCGCCCAGCGGATACAGCCAGTCGGTGAGGGTCTTGCTGATCACACCGAAATTGTTCATGCCGTGCATGATGATCCCGCCGAACTGGGTCTTGCCGAAGCTGCCTTTCATGTACTCGTCGTCGAGGTGCAGCGGATTGAAGTCGAGCGAGGCCTCGCAGAATTCGCGGATCGATTCGCGGGTTGGTGAAAAGGGCACGCCGTCGATGCGGGTGCCGACCTCGATGGTGTCAAAGGGATGGCTCATGGTTACGTCCTCGGGTCTCAGGCCGGGCGGATCGTCTGGCCGCGGCCCGAGCAGATCACCTGGTTGTGCTGGTTGAAAAACACGTTGTCGTGGACCACGAAGAGGCGGTCCTTGCGGATGAACTTGTCGAGCGCACGAGCCTCCAGGCGGATGGTGTCGCCCGGGCGCGCCGGCAGGTTGTAGCTCCACGACTGGCCGGCATTGACCGTACCGGGGCTGCGCATCCAGTCGTCGGCCGGCGTGCAGGCGAACATCAGCAGGATGTGAATAGCAGGTGGCGCGATCAGGCCCTTGTAGGGGGTGGTCTTAGCATAAGCCTCATCGAAATAAAGCGGATGCAGGTCGCCCACCACCCGGCAGTATTTCTGGATCGCCTCAAGCGTCAGCAGATAAGGAATGGTCTTGCGCGGCTCGCCCGGGATGATCTGGTCCCAGACCTTTCGCAGCTGTTCGTCTTTCCAGAAATCGGTTTCAAATGTCTGCGTCGATGAGGTGCTCACTCTGTGTCTCCCCGAATTGGTTGTTGATGTTCGCGTTGCAGACCTTACTCCTCCGATGCGGTCTGCGCCGCCGGCACCGAGGGCACCTCGCCCCTGGCAATGGCCGCCACCAGTTGCGCATGGTCGGCCTCGGTCTGGTCGGCATAGCTGATCGACCAGCGCAGCAGCGCCTCGTCGAGCTGCTGCCCTGTCTCGGCGCCGCAATAACCGGCAATGGCGGCCGCATCGCCGGTGCGCGCATGGGCACGCGCCAGCAGTCCGCCATAGCTCCAGCAAAAGGCAGAAAAGGTCGGCGGTGACAGTTTGTCGGGCGCGATCGACCCTTTGAGATTGCGCATCTGTCGCACGTAATAGGGCAGCCCGTCGATCGTGGTCCAGCCCAGCAGCGGATCGCCGAGTGCCTGCATCAGCCGCTGGCCATAGACCACCCGCCGGCCTTCATGCGAGCCGAGATCGTGCGGCTGCCTGGCCACATAGGGGGCGTGCACCGCGGGCGCGGCCTGCTTGACCTGCAAAAAGAGCGGATCGTCGCGGTCATTGCCAAACAGCATTACGCACCAGGCCCGCAGACCCACGCTGCCCACGCCCACCACCCGATGGGCCACATCAGCCACCGCATAGCGCTGCAGCATGAAGCGACGCTCCGGCGACAGGGTCTCGAGATAGTCGTGCAGGCCTTTCGCGATGCGCTCGCGGGTGGCAGCGTCCGGGCGAGTGAGCACCGGCGGCTCATCGATGAAGCGTCGCCCCTCGATCTCGTCGTGGCGGGTCATGCGCTGCAAAAGCGCCGCATTGTCCGATTGCCGGGCTTTTTCTTCGGCCCGCCCGAGCAGTCCATCCACCTTCGCATCCGGAGCCCATTCCGGTGGCACGTCTGCCACCAGCTCGGCAACCGTGGTCCGGCGCTGCCACAGCGTGAGCACCGGCATGGCCGCGCTGCGATGCATCATGGTCCGATAGCCGGCCACCGCGCCGCGCACCGAGTGCGATCGCTGCGCAGCGTCCAGGCCGATCTCGCGTCCGGCCACTTCGATGCTCGCGGTGAGCCGTTTGAGGTCCCACTCCCAGGGGCCGATCAGCACCTCATCGAAATCGTTCAGATCGACCACGACCTGCGCATCGGGTGTGCCGAAGATGCCGAAGTTGTTCATGTGCGCATCGCCGTCGAGCATCACGTCCAGCCCGCTCGTGGGCAGGGTGGCGAGGTCGGCGGCCATCACCGAGGCCGATCCGCGCAAAAAGGTGAATGGCGAGACCGCCATGCGCGACATCCGCAGGGGCACGAGCGCCGGATCGCGCCCGGCGTTGCCGGCCATCAGACGCGCGACCGGATCTTGCCGGTCGGCAGGTGGCGTCCAGTCGCCGATCGATGCGCGGGGCGCGGCCTCGCGACGCGCGCGCCCGAGCTGTTCGCGATCGGCCGGCGCCAGCGTCGGTCTATCGAGTCCGAGCGTGCGGATGCGCTGCGGCTGCAGCAGTCCCGGATCGGCGGCTGTCGTTGGGAAAGCAGTGGGGCGGGCAGGCTCTGACATGGCACATCTCCCGATGGGGTTGTCGATGGGTGCTGTTGAACGAATGAACCCCGAGCCTGCCCTATTGGGCTGGTCCGGTTCAAGTGATTGATCCGAATCCTGCCGCTTCGACTACCATTGGCGGGACAACAAGGAGATTTTCTGATGAAACGCGCTACTTTTTTGTCGATGGCCATGGCCTCCCTGTTCGCCGCGTTTGTGCCCGGCACTTCGCATGCACAGGGCTATCCCAACAAACCCATCCGCCTGATCGTGCCTTATGCGCCGGGTGGCGCGACCGACATCATCGGTCGGGCAGCCGCCGCAGAGCTCACCAAGACCATGGGCCAGCAGGTGATCATCGAGAACCGCCCGGGCGCCGGTGGCAACCTCGGCGCCGAGCAGGTCGCCCGCTCGGCCCCCGACGGCTACACCCTGCTGGTGTCGCCCAGCAGCCTGCACGGCATCACGCCCTTTCTCTACACCAAGCTCCCCTACGACCCGAACAAGGACCTCGCCCCGGTCATCGTGCTTGGGTCGTTTGCCAACGTCCTGGTCATGAACCCCTCGATCAAGGCCAACTCGGTGAGCGAACTGGTGGCCCTCATCAAGGCATCGCCCGGCAAGTTCACTTATGCCTCGAGCGGCAGCGGCTCGACCATTCACCTGTCGGGCGAGATGTTCAAGTCGATGCTCAACCTCGACATCGCGCATGTGCCCTACAAGGGCAGCAGCCCGGCGCTCACCGATCTGATGGGCGGGCAGGTGAGCATCATGTTCGACAACATTCCGTCGGCGATCACCTTTATCCGCTCGGGCAAGCTCAAACCCCTTGCCACCACCGGCCCGACCCGATCGAGCTCGCTGCCGGAGCTGCCCACCATGATCGAGGCCGGATTCCCGGGCTATATCTCCACCGCCTGGTTCGGCATCGTGGCGCCCGCCGGCACGCCGAAAGAGATCATCGCCAGGATCAATGCCGAAGGGCAGAAAGCCACCAAATCGCCTGATTTCATCAAGCGCATGAACGAGCTGGGCTATGACATCGTCGGCGGCAGCCCCGAGCAGATGGGCGCGATGATCCAGGAAGAGCTCAAGCGCTGGGGACCGGTGGTCAAGGCGTCGGGCGCTCAGGTCGACTGACCATGACGATGAGTCTGCGACAACTCGAATTCGGGTGGTTTTTACCCACCGCCGGCGACACCATCACCTATGGCAGTCGCGACGGAACGGTGCCGCCCTCGATGGACCTCTTCGAGAAAATCGCCAGGGCCGCCGAGACAGCAGGCTTTGAGTATCTGCTGGTGCCGGTGGCCTCAAGCTGCTGGGATGCCTACATCAGTTCGGCGATGGTGCTGGCCCGCACCAGCAAGATCAAAATGCTGGTCGCAGCCCGCCCGGGCTATGTCAATCCGGTGCTGCTCGCCCGCATGATCGGTGCGATGGACCAGCTCTCGGGCGGGCGTGTGGCGGTCAATCTGATCGCCGGCCAAAGCGATGACGAAGCCCTGCAGGACGGCATCCGGCTGGCCAAGGAAGACCGCTACGCGCAGATGGACGAGGACGTCTCCATCATGAAGGCGCTCTGGAGCGGTGCTGCGCCGGTGCACTTCGAGGGGCGCTTTCATGTGCTCAAGGGTGCACGCGTGGCGCCGCGTCCCGAGCATCAGCCGCGTTTCTATCTTGGCGGCGGCTCGCGCGAGGCCTGGGAGGTCTCGGCCCGGCATGCCGATGTGCACCTGTTCTGGGGCGATACCGTCGACACCATTGCCGCCAACATGTTGACGCTGCGCGAGATGGCTGCGGGTCATGGCCGCGAGGAGGCGCTGGGCTTCGGCATGCGCCTGCAGATCATCTGCCGCGAGACCGAGGACCAGGCCTGGGCGGCGGCGCAGGCCCTGATCGCCGGCGTCACCGAATCGCAGACCGACTTCATCCGCCGTCATTACGCCAGTTCGGCTGCCAACCAGCGCGTCCAGGAATTGGCCCGCACGCACGGTGAACTGATCGCCCCGCACCTCTGGACCGGCATCACCCGTGTGCGCCCCGGCGCGGGCATCGTGGTGGTCGGCAATCCGCAGCAGTGCGCCGACACCCTGCAGCAGTTCATCGACATCGGTTGCCATTCCTTTTGCCTGTCGGGCTATCTGCACGATGAAGAGGCCGAGCGTTTTGCGCGCATGGTGCGGCCATTGCTGGCTGCCCGCAATCCCGGGCGCATGCCGTTCTGAGCATCGCAGCGACGATGACGACCGCGCTGAGTTCGACCGTGCCGCCCACAACAGCGCGCATCGTCGTGGTCACCGGCGGTGCAAGCGGTATCGGCGAGGCCTGCGTGCGTCGTTTCGTGCAAGACGGTGACCGCGTCGTGATTGCCGACCGCAATCTGGTCGGCGCGCAGGCACTCGCCGTTGAGCTCTCGTGTCTGCCCGGCGCATCGGTCGAAGCCATCGCCATCGACCTCGGCGATGAGGCCTCGGTGGCAGCCGCTGCCCGTGAAGTCGAGGACAGGATCGGCCCGGTGCAGGTGCTGGTCAACTGTGCCGGCGTCTTGCAGCGCACCCTGCCGCCCGAAGCGCTCACGCTCAAGGAGTGGGACATCGTCGCCCGTATCGACCTGCGCGGCACCTATGTTTCGTGCGCGGCCTTTGGTGTACCGATGGCTGCGCGCGGCCGTGGCGCGATCGTCAACATCGCCTCGGTCGCCGGCATGCGATCGGGGCCGCTGCATGCCTATGGTCCGGCCAAAGCTGGTGTGATCAGCATCGGCGAGAGCCTTGCGGCCGAATGGGGTCTGAAGGGCGTGCGGGTCAACACCGTCTCGCCGGGCTTCACGCTCACGCCGGCGCTCAAGAAGGGCATGGCGCTCGCCACGCTCGACGAATCCCTGATGATCGGGTCGAGTGCGATCGGCCGACTGGTGCGGGCCGACGAGATCGCCGCCGCGGTGGCCTTTCTCGCGGGCGATCAGGCCAGTGCCATCACCGGCGTCAATCTGCCGGTCGACGGCGGCTATCTGGTGGCCACGCCCTGGGCGGGTTACGGCGGATTGAGACGCCCGGCCTGAGCCACAGACGCGTCGGATGCGTCTTGCGGCACCCACTTGGCCATACAGGCCGACAGGATCGACATGACCAGAGGCTTCGACAGGAAATCATCCATGCCCGCAGCCATGCAGGCGTCCTGATCTTCCTGCATCGCGTTGGCGGTCACCGCAATAATCGGCGTGTTCTTGTTGGGCCCCGAGCCGGCTCTGATGCGACGCGTCGCATCCAGCCCATCAACTTCCGGCATCAGCACATCCATCAGGATCGCCGAATAGCGTCGGCTTTCGGCCATCTGATGCGCGATCTCCCCGTTTTCGGCCAGTTCGATCTGATAGCCCATGCGCTCGAGCATCAGGGTCGCGACCTTCTGGTTGACGATATTGTCTTCGGCAAGCAGCAGCAGCGGTCGGTTCAATTCGAGCATTGTGAGTTGTTCGTTCAGTGGGGTCGCGCTCTGCGGTGCTGAGGGCTTCAGCGGAGCCTTGCCCATGGGCTGTTGCGGCGCTTGCGGGACTCGGATCGATTCGAGCTTGACCCGCGGCTCCTCGGTGGTCGACGAAAGTGGCAGGCGAACCCAGAAGACCGTCCCGGGGCCGTCGTCGCGATCATTGAAGCCGATCGAACCGCCCATGGCTTCGGCCAGATGCCTGCTGATCGCGAGCCCCAGGCCGGTGCCTTCAAAGCGCCGCGCGCGCGACATGTCGACCTGGCTGAAGCTGGCAAAGATCCGATCGCGCGCAGCGACCGGAATGCCCACGCCGCTGTCGATCACCTCGATGAGCACCCCATTGACGGTCGGTGTCACCCGCAGATCGACGCCACCGAGCTCGGTGAACTTGACCGCATTGCCGACCAGATTAGTCAGGATCTGTCGAATCCGAAGCGGGTCGCCGATGAAGTTCCGGCTGACTTCGGGTGCCAGGGTCATGTTGAAGTGCAGCTTCTTTTGCCTGGCCTGAAAGGCGAACAGGCGGCTGACCGAATCGACGAGCTCGCTCATCGAAAACGACTCGCTTGCCAGGTCGAGATGCCCGGCTTCGATCTTCGAAAGATCGAGGATGTCGTTGACGATCGACACCACCGCCTCGCCCGAGCGGGCGATGTTGACCGCGAAGTCGTGTTGCCCGTCGCTGAGCGGCGTCTCAAGCAGCAGTTGCGACATGCCGATCACCCCGTTGAGCGGCGTGCGGATCTCATGCGAGACATTGGCCAGAAAGCGGCTTTTCTCGCGGTTGGCCGCGTCGGCGGTTTCGCGGGCCCGGTTCAGCTCGGCCATCATGTCGCGGTTGCGCTTCAAGGTATTCAGAAGCAGCTGCAGCATCGCGAGCACGCCCAGAGTGATCAGCGTTGCCGCGGCCAGCCACTTCTTGCGATCGCCCGCCGACATCGCGAGGACCACTTCTTCGGATCGCGCCGCCACGCAGCTGATGCCGAACTCGGGCAGGGTGTGCCACGCATAAATGCGTCGCTTTCCGTCGATCGGTGAGACGCGCCTGTAAACGCCGGTATTGGGTGCGCCTGGTTCGAGCTGAGGGCTGCCGGTCACGATCGTGCCAAGCGCGGTACCCGTGGCCGGATAGCGCGCCATGATTTCGCCGCTGAGCCGCACCATCGCGATGATGTCGTCGGTTCGGGTCGCCAGGCTCTTTGAAAAGTTCTCGAAGAGTTCGGGCCGCACCGAAACCTGGATCACCCCTGCAAAGGCGCCCGACCGGATGATCGGCCGCGTCAGGTGAATCTGCCAGACGCCTGAGACCCTGCTCTTGAGCGGTTTGGTAATGAAGAGCTGATCCCGGGCAAAAAACTCGCGATGAAAGATGAATTGCTCGCGCTCACTCAGGTCGACGGCCTGCGTGCCCTGGGTCGCGAAGACCAACATGCCGCGGGCGTCGATGACCGAGACCTGCATCGCATAGTTGGCCATCCCGGCGCGCTCGCGCCCGATCTCGTCTTCGGAAATCTGCAGGTTGGCATCGAGCATCGGGCGTAGCTCGAGCAAGACTGAATCAAGGTGATTGAACACAGTACGGGAGTATTCGGCGAGCACTGCTGCTTTGCCTTCGGCGCGTAATTCGGCCTGCTTGATGTCCTGAGCGCGGCTTTGCTGGGTGGCGAACCACAGGGCTCCCCAGAGCAGACAGAGCGCGATCGCGACAATGCCGATCACCAGCCGCCGCGGGTCGCTGGGCGTTGCCGGCATCGGACTGGCGGCCGCGCTGTTCAAACCGCGACACCCCGGACAACTGGCCGCTCATCCAGAAACAGCTGCACTTCACGGATCAGCTGCATCCGGTGCTTCTCCATGATGACCATGTGCGTGCCTTCGCCCAGCTCGATGTATCGCTTTTGCGGCGCATTGACCATGAGTGCAAAGAGTTCGCGCGCCATCTCGACCGGCGTGTCGCGGTCCCATTCGGCCACGATCAGCAGCACCGGCACCCTGATCTCGGCCGGGTCCCAATCCATGCGGTCGGTCGCGGCCTGGCGCATGGCATCGGCAATAACGCCGTTGGGCGCGCGCACCACCGGCGGCGTTTGCGCGGCACCGATCGGGTCGCTGGCCTGCGAGGCCTGCATGAAGGCCTCGAACCAGCCGGGCGGGATAAGCCCAACCACCTTGTCGGGCGGCACGCCATTGCGCCAGCGCGCAAGCGCCTGGTCGCTGCTGACTGCCCGCCAGGCACCCAGCGGCCCATTGCCAGTGCTGATCGGAAAGGGCGTGCGACGAATCCACATCGGCGCATAGAGCACCAGCTTTTCAACCTTGTCGCCGAACTCGCAGGTGTACTGCTGCGTGGTGGCCGTGCCCCATGACCAGCCGAGCAGCACCAGCCTGTCGATGCCGCGACGCTGGCGGATGAAGTCGACCACCGCATCAATATCGACCAGGGCCTGCGCGGCGGTGGCAAAGGGTGGGTTGTCGACGGCAGGCGCCGCCATCTGCGGCGGGCGCGTCGACAGGCCATAGCCGCGGATGTCGAGCAGATAGACGTCGTAGCCTTCGCGGGCGATCAGGTCCATCCAGGAGGCGCCATCGAGCGGCAGGTCGAAGGCCGATTCGGCCGGGTAGGTCGCGCCGTGCACGAAGAGCACGGTGTTAGCCGAATCGAACTGCGTCATGCCCGACGGATGTTTGTTGCGGACATAGATGTCGATGCCGGGGTCGCTCGACACCCTGAATTCATGGGTCTCGAGTGCCGGGGCCGCGTTCGAGTGATTAATGCAAGCCATGACAGCAGGAGACCGGGAATCGCGCACGGACTAATCCTACCTCAGGCAATGTCTCGCGGTTCGCGCCTTCGCCCGCGGCCATTGCGGGTCGCCCTCAAGGCGGCACCGTTCGTCCGTTCGTCGGAAACCAACTGCGCGGTGACCACAGTTTCACGCCGAACGGCGAGCCCTGTGGTGTGGACGGTCAATGCACCGAAAAGCGGTATGCGACCGCTTGGATGGCGCGGCTACACTCGCCTCAACTCGTCAATCACTGGTCGGCGGTATCGGTCACGCTGGCATCGGGACTCATGAATCCATTGTTCAGTCATTCGGTTTCCACGCTTCGGCTCGCGGCCTTTTCTGCATTGATGCTGGCGGCGGCCATGCCGCCGGCCGCCGCTCAATCCCCGGCTGGCCTCTTTGGCGCTGGCGCCAGCAGCGGTGGCGCGTCGGGTACCCGAAGCGCTGCGGCGGCGATGGGGCTGGGCAGTGGTGGTGATGACAACGCCGACAGCAGCAATGCTTTCGGGAGTGGCTCGGGGCAGGGCGCAGGCCAGGGGGCCCATGGCACCGGTGGCTTGCCGCGCGGCCTGGGTCGTGGTGGTCTGCCTGGTGGTGTGGCGATGCCGACGGGCGCGCGTCCGACCGACTTTTCCGATCCGCAGTTGCAGGGCGCGCTCACCCGCCCTCTGCCGCCCTTGGAGCCGAATGATTTCCAGAAGTTCATCCAGACCGGCACGGGCCGCCTGCTGCCGATTTTTGGCGCAAGCCTGTTCGATGAGGCGCCGGGCAGCTTTGCGCCGATCGGCGCGGTACCGGTGCCGGCCGACTATGTGATCGGCCCGGGCGACGAAGTCATCGTGCGTTCTACCGGCGTACTTGATTTCGAGATGCGACCGGTGGTCGATCGCGATGGTCAGATCGTGTTGCCCAAGGTGGGGGCGGTGCAGCTGTCGGGCGTTCGCGTGGGCGAGCTTGAAAAAGTGCTGACCCAGCAGCTTGGCAAGAGCTTTCGCAACTTCACGCTGTCGGCCACGCTTGGCCAGTTGCGCGGCATCGATGTCTATGTGGTCGGACAGGCCCGCAGGCCGGGCAAGTACACCCTGAGCAGCCTGTCAACGCTGGTCAATGCGCTCTTTGCAAGTGGCGGCCCGAATGCCAACGGCAGCATGCGGCGGGTGCAGCTGATGCGCGGCGACAAGCCGGTCTCGACCATCGATCTCTACGAGTTCATCGTCAAGGGCGACAAGACCCGCGACATGAAACTGTTGCCCGGCGATGTGATCGTGTTTCCGCCTGCCGGCCCGCGCGTGGCAGTGACGGGTTCACTCAATTCGCCGGCGATCTATGAGCTCTTGCGCAATGACACGCCGATTCGCGAAGTGCTCGCTTTGTCGGGTGGCATGACCATTCTGGCCGACTCGCAGCGCGGCCAGCTCGAGCGGCTCGACAACGGCGCCAAGTCCCGTCGCGAAGTCGAGTCGTTTGCACTCGATGAGGCTGGGCAGGGCCGGCGCATGCGCGACGGCGATCTGCTCACGCTTTTTGCGATCAGCCCGCAGTTTGCCAATGCAGTGACCTTGCGCGGCAATGTGGCCGCGCCGCTGCGTTATCCCTTCAAGCCCGGCATGCGGGTGCGTGACCTGATCCCCGATCGCGAAGCGCTGATCACGCGTGATTACTGGTTGCGCAAGAACCTGCTGGTGCAGTTTGAAGATCCGCAGCCGCTTGCAAGGCCTGGCATGCAGGGTCGCGATGCGACCCTGTCGGGCGCTGGCGGCAAAGACGCGGCCCTTCGCGATGCTGCCCTGCGCGACGCAATCACGCTCGACCCCGGTCAGCGGGTCGACCTTGAAAAGGCCCGCAACGAAGTCCGCAACAACTTCGACGAAGTGAACTGGGACTACGCGGTCATCGAGCGTCTCGACCGCGGCGAGCTCAAGACCCGGCTGATCCCCTTCAACCTCGGACGCGCAGTGCTCAATGCCGATGAGTCACAGAACATCGAGTTGATGCCCGGCGACGTGGTGACGATTTTCGGTGTGCGCGATCTGCAGGTGCCCCGTGCACGTCAGACCCGACTGGTCAGGCTCGAGGGCGAGGTGGCTGCGCCCGGCATCTATTCGGTTGAATCAGGTGAGACCCTGCCGCAACTGGTTGCCCGGGTCGGTGGCCTGACGCGCGATGCCTATCTGTTTGGGACCGAGTTTTCACGAGAGAGTGTACGCAAGCAGCAGACCGCGACCCTGCAGACCGTCGCGCAAAAGCTCGAGGAGCAGGTCGCCGCGGGTGCTGCGAATCGTGCAGCCAACCTGACGGTGTCCGACCCGACGCAACTGGCGATTCAGCAGCAGCGAATCCAGACCGAAGAGCGGCTGGCGCGCGAGCGGCTCAATCGCCTGCGGACGATGAAGCCCAGTGGCCGCATCGCGCTCGAGCTCGATCCGGCCTCGCCGCAGTTGCCGACGATGACACTCGAAGATGGTGATCGCATCGTGATCCCGTCGCGCCCCTCGTTCGTCGGTGCTGCCGGTGCGGTCTACAACGACAACGTACTGGTCTGGCGGCAGGGCCGCACCGTGGCCGACTACCTGCTGAGCGCGGGTCCGACCGAGAACGCCGACATCGCCAATCTCTTCGTGCTTCGCGCTGATGGCAGCGTAATGACCCGGTCTCAGGGAAGCTTTCTGGGTGTCGGGCGGGGTGATCTCAAGTCGTTGGTGATGGTGCCAGGCGACACCCTGGTGATTCCGGATAAGGTTGATCGGGAGACGGGATACACGGCGTTCATGCGCGGGTTAAAGGACTGGACTCAGATCATTTATCAGCTGGGCTTGGGGGCGGCCGCGATTCAGGTGTTGAGGCAGTGATGGCAGATCTCAACCGACCGCTTGAAGCTGATGCGTCATTGAGCGATCAGTATCCACGCGCGGATGATCAGGCTGGCGTATTGCCCCCACTGAGTTTGCTCGATGTGATCGCACTCCTCCTTGGGCATATCAAGTTGCTGGTTTTGTTGCCGCTGTGTCTTGGACTGCTCGCGGCGGGACTGACGTATCTGAAGACGCCGGTCTACACGGCGACCGTAAGAATCTTGCCGCCACAACAGCAAAGTGGTGTCGCCGCAATATTTGCTCAGCAACTCGGCTCGCTGGCTGGGATTGCAGGAGCGGCTGCCGGGATAAAAAACCCGGCGGATCAATATGTTTCGATGCTGCGAGGCCGCACGATCACCGACGGCTTGATCAAGCGCTTCGATTTGAAATCGCGCTATGACACCGAGTTTGCCGAACAAACTCGAAAAGCATTTGAAAACCGAACCGAGATCACGGCCGGGGTTAAAGACGCCATCATTTCGATCAGTGTTGAAGACCAGGATCCGAAAATCGCTGCAGAAATTGCGAATGCCTTCGTCGATGAGCTGTCAAAGCTGACCCGATCGCTTGCCCTGACCGAAGCATCGAGTCGACGTGCGTTTTTCGAAAAAGAGTTGCTCAAGAGTAAGGATCGATTGGCTTCGTCCGAAGGTCGACTTAGGGAATCTGGGGTGAGCCCGAGTGTCATGAAGGCCGAGCCTCGTATCGCGGTGGAAGCAGTCGCCCGGGTGTCTGCGTTAATCGCCAGTGCGGAGGTCAAGCTGGGGATGATGCGCAGTGTCATGTCCTCGACGAACCCCGACCTAAGGCTTGCCGAGCAGGAACTCGTCGCATTGCGCGCGCAACTTGCGCAACTTGATAGAAAGACAACAGCCGCCGCGGGTGAGTCATCCGATTCGTCGGACTACGTCGCACGCTATCGCGACTTCAAGTACAGCGAGGTACTTTTTGAACTGATGGCCAAGCAGTATGAGATGGCCAAGGTTGACGAAGCGCGAGACAGTACTGTTGTGCAGATCGTTGATATCGCTGTTCCCCCCGAACGAAAAAGCGGTCCTAAACGGGGAATCATTGCGATTGTTGTGACCGCAGCATCCCTGCTTCTGACGCTGGTGTTTGTTTTCATTCGCGACTGGCTCAGACGCGAAAAGCTGGGCGGACAATCAACGGTGGCGCTCGATCAGATCGCAGCTAATTTTCGGCGCAAGCGTCGATAAGCATTGGCAGTGCCGATCAGATGACGAAACCCGGACTCCAGGACAGCCGAGTCGGCCTGGCGATCGTTACGATCATTTTTTATCTTGGAATCGGCAAGGCTGCGGGTGCCTTCAAGGAGGCGGTCATTGCCTATCGTTACGGTGTCGGCGATGTTGTTGACGCCTTTGTTTTCGTGACGAACCTGTATGCCTGGATACCGGGGCTCATCTTCTCGCTGCTGTGCTCGGTGGTGCTTCCGCTTCTGAATCGCATCAAAGTGTCAGGTGAGTCGGATCGCGAGTTTCTCTCGGAAGTCATCGGTCTTTGTATCGTGATCGGGTTCGCGCTTTCGTGGATCGGATACTCGTTTGCACCGCTGATTGCAAATTCAATCGGGGCCGATCCTGGAGATACCGGGCAAACCGAAATCTTTGCACGCAGCCTCGCACCAGTTGTCGCGCTGAGCACGGTGGTGGCGGTGCTCTCCATGATCCTGCTTGGCGCGGGGCGCCACGTGAATACCTTGTTGGAGTCGCTTCCGAGCTTGTTCACAGGCGCTGTTGTCATGGCCTGGTCTGTGACTTCCGGTGAATCGCTGATCTTCGGCTTGATAGCCGGACTCGCGGCACAAGCAGTCATGCTGTTCGTGGCGGTTCTGCGTGTTCGCTCTATTCCCATACCCAGGTTGGGATTCGACTCTCAAGCGTGGGCCGGCCTTGGCAACGCCGCGGGCATATTGGTTGTTGGTCAATTGTTGATGAGTGTCGTCAATCTTGTGGACCAGTACATGGCAATCAAGCTCGGCAGTGGCGAACTCTCGACATTCAGTTACGCCACGCGGCTGTTGGCTTTACTGACGGGCCTTGGCGCAACGGCTGTCGGTCGTGCAGTGCTGCCCGTCGTCTCGGCAATGGTGGCAAATGGCAAGGACCTTGAGGCCACCCAATGTGCCCGACTTTGGGCGATGAGGGTCTTCTGGGCGGGAGTCCTGGCGTCTATTTTCAGCTGGATGCTTGCTGAAAAGATTGTGACGGTGGTCTTTGAACGTGGCGCTTTTTCTGCTGAAAATGCAGTGTCAGTTGCGGAAATTTTTCGTGCAGGATTACTGCAACTTCCGGTGTACTTCACCGGCGTTGTACTGGTTCAATTGCTCTCAAGCCAGGCGCGATATCGAGTGATCGCAATGGTGGCCGTCGGCAACCTGCTGGTCAAGCTTGCCGGAAATCTGGTTCTGGTAGAGCTCTTCGGTGCAGCAGGGCTCATGTATGCGACGGCATTGATGTATTGCACATCGGCCACGGCCTTCTGGTTTGTGACGCGACGCGGGGCCTTATGAAGACATCAGCCAGTATCAGTCGCCCTGCACGCGTCGTCTTTGTCATTTACTCCCTCGGTGGCGGAGGCGCTGAGAGGACGACGGCAAACCTCTCATCAATTTTCGCTGACGAAGGTTGCGATGTATCGATTGTGACGCTCTCGCCCCTGGTATCAGACGCCTATCCATTGCAGCCATCGGTCAAACGATTCAACCTTGGGCAAGCCGGCATTAGTGCAAGCGGTGAGTCTCTTGCGGGCTTCAGGGCAACGTTTGAACGGCTCATCGCACTGCGCAGGGTAATGGTCAAACTCGACCCCGACCTTGTCATCGGAATGATGAGCACGGCAAACGTCCTGGCTGCAATCGCTTCGATCGGCCTTAGATGCGCTGTTGTCGGATCGGAGCGTATTCATCCACCGCAGTTTCCGCTGTCATCTGTTTGGGCTTTTGCCCGGCGTATTTCCTACCGACTGCTTGACGCACTGGTAGTGCTCACCTCAGATACCGCTGAGTGGGCAAAGGTCCATACCTGGTCTCGACGGATAGTAGTCATTCCGAATCAGGTCATTTGGCCTGTCCCGGCAACTGCAGGGGGCCAAATTCCAGATGCGTGGGTGCGCCCCGGTCGGATGCTGCTACTTGCTGTTGGCAGGCTTGAGCCCCAGAAGGGTTTCGATCTGTTGCTTGAGGCGTTTTCGAAAATCGCAGCGAGCCAACCGCTTTGGGATCTGGCAATTGTGGGTGAAGGCAATTGTCGGGACGCGCTGTCAGAGCAGGCGTCGCGTCTTCGGATTGCTGACAGGGTGGTGATGCCAGGGCGGGCAGGCGATATCGCCACCTGGTACCAGCGTGCATCGTTATTTGTGTTGAGTTCTCGTTTTGAAGGTTTTCCCAATGTTCTGGTGGAAGCGATGGCCTATGGTCTTCCATCAATCAGTTTTGCCTGTCCTACCGGTCCATCAGACGTCATCCGTGATGGTGTCAATGGCACTTTGGTCAATCCTGGGGACATCAAGGGCCTGGCACAAGCAATGTCGGTGCTGATGTCTGACGAGGGCGCTCGCCAAGGTCTCGCGCAGGATGCGCAACTCGTGCGTTCGCAGTTCGCTCCAGAAGAAATCATGCCGCTCTGGAAATCACTGGTCGCGGAGTGCGTCAAGAAGAGCAGGTTCAACGTCGACAAAACCTGACCATGCCGTACTCGCACTTATCCCGACAATATGAGTTGCTCAGGTTTGCACATGCGCACCGAGGCCTTTCATGCCTGATCGCATCGATTGCGATGGTTTTATCTATTGGTAGCGGCCTCTATATTGTCTTTCCTTCTGTTTCTTATTTGATTGTTATATTCGCTTTTGCTGCCCTGTTTTCTGATGGCGGGTTCCGCGCTGCGCCTTTTTTATGGTTTTCGCCTCACCGTGTACTCGGGGCTTTGCTGTTGATTATTGTTTTTCTTTCTTACTCGGTATTTTTTCCAGTCGATGGCAGGCAATATCTGACTGTTCTGAATGCATCAATATCAGGAATTTTAAGCTATGCAATCTGGTCTCGCGTGATCGGTTTTGTCGGGTTTGATGACAGACGGGCGCGTCGGGCGCTGATTTATTGCGCACTTCTCGGGCTCGCGCTTCTGCTTGTCGGCCAGTTTGCAGAATTGCTCGGGTATCTGGATATCAGAGGCCTTTCCTCCGCGGATCGTGAGGATTCGTTTATGTTTCGTCCGGGTGGTTTTCACAATCCGAATATGGCGGCAGCCATCGCGCTGACGTTTTTTTTCGTCGTGTACCGGGTAAGTCATTCGCGCGGCAGTATTTTGCTCCTTCTCGCGCTGGTCCTTGCTGCGGTAGTGACGCTGTTGTCGCAATCACGAGCGGCTATCGGGATATTGGTTTTGTTCGGGTCTTTGATTGTCAGCAAAAACCGTAAATTGGCAATCACATTCTTTTTCGCCGCGATCGCCTTTGTCGTCGTGGCAGACGATATATTTGTTTTGCTGCTGGATCAGGCCGCAGGACGCTTTCGCGGTGATTCAAGCAGTGACGATAGGGCCCAGTTGCTGGTGCGCGGGATTGCAGAAATCGAAAATGCACCGTTTTTCGGAAACGGATACCGTCATATACAGGCCCTTACAGGTCAGTCCACGCACAATGAATTGATTGAAAACCTTGTTAATTTTGGTTTGTTTGGTTTTGTTGCTGTGTCTTTTGCGTTTGGCCTTCTGTATTTGCCTGCATCGGCGGCGTTTGTTTTTCTATGCATTATTCCGTCGCTGATTTTCAGCCACAATTTTTTTGATAACGCATCATTACAGACTGTTATCGGGATGGCGCTCAGTATCGACCGCGCCTGGCATTCGCAAGTGCAGGGCCGATGACGTACCCCTATGCTCAACCCTGAGATGCACCAGCCCTCCAGCGACCTTCTGCCGCCCACAGAAGATCGGCGGATTGCTGTCCTTTTCATCATCCCCAGTCTAGGTGCGGGCGGTGCGGAGCGAGTCACCATCACCCTATTGCGAAACCTCGATCGCACGAGGTTTCGACCGATGCTCTGCGTGCTGACGCAAAGCAAACGAGGGTTTCGCGATGAAGTGCCCGCCGATGTGGAAGTCTTTGACCTGCATGCTTCGCGCGTGCTGAGTGCGCTGCCCAGGATCGCCAGGCTGGTCTGGCGCACGCGTCCCGACGTGCTGTTCTCGCAGCTCAGTCATCTGAATCTTGCACTGGCGATGATTCGTCCGCTTTTGCCGCGCCGGTTGGCGCTGATCGGGCGCGAGTCTTCGATCGTGTCGGAAACTGTCAATGCTTACCGGTCGCCGGCCCTGTGGCGCTGGTGTTATCGACGCTTCTACCGACGCCTTGATCGGGTCGTTTGTCAGTCTCGCAGGATGCGCTCAGATCTGGTGGAGCAATTCAGTTTGCCGATTGAACGCACGGTCCTTGTGAACAACCCGATTGACACGGAGCGGGTCAGGAAGCTTGCTGGCGAGCATCTGCGATGCGGTGAACGAGATGACGGCGTCCGGTCGCTTCAGTTGGTGGCGTGTGGACGGCTGTCGCATGAGAAGGGTTACGACTTGCTGCTTCAGGCCGTATCCGAGTTTGATGCCGGTCAGGTCCATCTCACCATCGTTGGCGACGGTTCGCTGATGAGTTCGCTGGTGAACCAGGCGACATTGCTTGGGATCGCAGAGCAGGTTGATTTCGTGGGTTTTCAGACCAATCCGTATCCCTACCTGGCGCGGGCTGACTGGTTTGTGTTGAGTTCTCGCTTCGAGGGCTTTCCTAATGTGGTGCTTGAGGCGCTTGCCTGCGGAACGCCTGTCATTGCGACCCCGGCGATTGGGGGTGTGAGTGAGGCATTCGAGGGCGTTGAGGGTTGTATGTTGCTCGAAGAAATCAGCGCTCAGGCGCTTCGTCGAGCCATCGGGGAGGCGATCAAACAACCTCCACACCGGATCGATTATCGAAACAGCACCCGGCGATATCAGGTCGCCACGGTCATGGACGCATTCGAGGGGTTATTTGCTGCGGCGGCGCAGCAGTTTGGGAGGGCGGTTGGCAAATGAAGCATCGCGATAGGGTAAGCCTCGTCGTGATCATCACCGGCCTTGGCGTTGGTGGAGCGGAGCGTTTCTTTCTCAATATTCTCCCGCGACTTGATTCTCGAATCGATGTTCGCGTGATTTCCTTGACCTCGGTTGGCCCGATTGGTGAGCGGTTCATTAACGCCGGCATCCCTGTCGAGGCGATGGGGATGCGTGCCAATCCGGCTGCGCTTTGGGATTTCTTCAGGCTGGTCAGGCGACTGAGAGTCCTGTCGCCCGATATCGTTCAATGCGTGCTTTATCACGCAGACCTCATTGGGGGCTTAGCTGCCAGAGTCGCCAATGTGCGAACGCTTGTGTGGGGGGTGCGCAATAGCGGGAATGCGATGCATGCATTGAAGCGCAGTACCCGGCTGGTGATCCGCCTGTGTGCCTGGGCTTCTCGCAGGCTGCCGGACCGGATCATCTGCTGCTCCGAAAACGCGGCCAGCAATCATGTGGCGAAGGGATATCGTGCGGATTTGATCGAGGTCATTCCGAATGGTTTCGATCTGTCTGCCTTATCGCCCAACACTGAATATTCTCGCGAATTCCGTTCGCAGTTGGGTTTGACCAACGACGTGCCACTGATCGGGCTGATAGCTCGTGTCGATCCGCAAAAGGACCACCGCGGATTCTTCGAGGCAGCCGGTTTGCTGCATCGTAAGCGGCCTGATGTTCACTTCGTCCTGGCGGGCCTGGGGGCAAGCAAGGATGACGCGAACATGCTGCGATGGGCAAAGCAGGCAGGCGTGACCGAAGTCACCCATTTCCTGGGCGCCTCGAATGACATTCCGAAAGTCATGAGTGCGCTCAATTTGTTGGTGTCGACATCCATCGGCGAAGCTTTTCCGAATGTTGTTGGCGAGGCGATGGCCTGTGCCGTGCCGTGTGTGGTGACGGATGTCGGCGATTCGGCCTATATCGTTGGCGACACCGGCCTGGTTATTCCGCCGTCCGATCCGATTGCGGCGGCTGCCGCCTGGCAAAAGATTCTCGACATGCCCGATCAGGAGCGACGGGCTCTTGGGGCCAGGGCACGCGTGCGCGTCGAGGCCTTGTTTGATCTGTCATCAATAACCGGTCGTTACGACCAACTTTATTTGCAGCTGGCCAGTCTTGAGAAAGAGCGGTCTTGACTGCTTGCATTAGCAGCTTAAGGGATCAGACATGTGCGGGATTGCTGGGTTTGTAGGCGGCGACTTACGAGGTGCCGACGCGGTGTTGACGGCAATGGCTGATGCGATCTTGCATCGCGGCCCGGATTCGAGTGGCATCTGGATCGATAGCGCCGGCGGCTGTGGACTGGCCCACAGGCGTCTTGCAATCCTCGATCTGTCGCAGGCGGGTCATCAGCCAATGCGATCCGATTCGGGCCGCTTCATGATGGTCTTCAATGGCGAGATCTACAACCACCAGGAAATGCGCGAGGCACTGGGCAATCGGGTATGGCGGGGTCATTCCGATACCGAGACGCTTCTGGCGGGTTTTGAGGCATGGGGTATTGAGTCGACATTGAAGAAAACCGTCGGGATGTTCGCAATAGCGTTGTGGGATACCGTCGAACGAGTGCTGCATCTGGCTCGCGATCGAGTCGGGGAAAAGCCGCTGTACTACGGTTGGGCGGGCGATGTGATGCTTTTTGGTTCCGAGCTCAAGGCGCTTCGACGCCACCCTGCTTTCGACGCAAAAGTTGACCGCGGAGCTCTGTCGCTGTTTCTGCGTCACAACTATGTTCCGGCGCCTTATTCGATCTGGCAGGGCATCAGCAAGCTTGCGCCCGGCACGATGTTGTCGATGCGCTTCGGTGATGGTGTGGGCGCAGCCCGCTCCGCAGTGCCGCAGGCTTGGTGGTCTTTCGAATCAGTGGCACGAAGCGCTGTATCACACGCATTCAAGGGCGATGCCACGGATGCCGTGGATGAACTGGAACGACTGCTTTCCAATTCAGTGCGCCTTCAACAGATTGCCGATGTTCCGCTTGGCGCGTTTCTCTCGGGTGGGGTTGATTCCTCGCTGATCGTCGGGTTGATGCAGAAAATTGCCTCAAGGCCCGTCAAGACGTTCACGATCGGATTTAATGAAGCCGCCTATAACGAAGCAGAACACGCCAAGGCAGTTGCGAGCCATTTAGGCACCGAGCATCATGAGTTGTATGTGACGCCGGGCGATGCGCTTGATGTTATCCCCAGGCTTGCGTCGCTTTACGATGAGCCCTTCTCGGACTCTTCTCAAATCCCGACCTACCTGCTTTCCCGGTTCGTTCGTGAGCATGTCAGCGTCTCGTTGTCAGGTGATGCGGGTGACGAACTCTTCGGTGGCTACAGCAGATACTTTTTTGCAAGATCCCTCTGGGGGACGATGTCGCGTATCCCTCGCGCGGGCAGGAGATTTCTGGCGGGTACGTTGAACACCTTGCCGCCGTCATTTTGGGACGGCTTCAGTACTGCTGCATCACCCTTCCTGCCAAAGCGTTTGCGTGTTTCTCATGCAGGCGAAAAGGCGCATCGCCTGTCGCGAATTCTTGCAGCGGATCGTCCCGAGGCACTCTATCTCGACCTTGTATCGCACTGGCAAGATCCGGCAGCCATTGTCATTGACGGTCATGAGCCTGCGACCCGCGTCAGTGCTCCGGCAACAAATGCTTCGGACCTGGGTATCGAGCACTACATGATGGCGCTGGATACCATGACCTACCTGCCGGACGATATCCTGGTCAAGGTCGATCGTGCTGCAATGGGCGTCGGTCTTGAGACAAGGGTCCCGTTTCTGGATCACCGTGTTGTCGAGTTTGCCTGGACGCTGCCTCTCGAGATGAAACTGGAGTCCGGACGTGGAAAGAAGGTGGTCCGAAATTTGCTGGACCGGTACGTGCCGCGCAGCTTGATTGAAAGACCGAAACAGGGTTTTGGTGTGCCGATTGGTGAATGGTTGCGCGGACCGCTGCGTGATTGGGCCGAAGCATTGCTTGACCCGTCAAAAATGCGTCAACAAGGCTACCTTCGGACTGAGCTTATCCAGCAAAAGTGGGCCGAGCATCAGAGCGGAGTGCGTGATTGGCACTTCTACTTGTGGGACGTTCTGATGTTTCAGGCGTGGCTTGAAGAGGCAGACCTCTGAGAGACTTGCTTGATCGCTTCGAGTCCATGCTCTGTCATTGCCAGTAGCCATGCCTTGACGGTGTCTGCTTTGACAACTGTGCGGGAGGTATCACGCTGGGAGTTAACAAGGTCCAGTACTGAAAGAACGCCTTCCGGAATATGGTAGCCCGTTCCAGCGTCAACCTTCTGCAGACGCAAGCCGATGTCGGCAGGCCCCAGTTGCCTGCCGTCAACGTCAATCGATTGTCCGATAAGCTCGGATAGTGGTGGCGTGCTGACCGTGATGCTCAAGTTGTCGCCGATCTCACGGACGTTGACGAAGTGTGTCCCGCTCGATGTACGAATCGCCTCGAGATTGTTGCGAATAGTGGTTCTTCTGGCGGGGTCGGCAACGGCTGCTGCGACCTGAGGAACCATTGCGAGACGGCGTTCAAACTCCCCCTGTTCAGCCCCAGCTGACTTCATCAGTCGGTCCAGGTCACTGACCAGCAGCTGCTCGCCTTCGTAGCTGTCGCGGTGGACAGCGTTTTGGCCCATGCTGGAAGCAAACACGACTACCAGCTTCGGGTTGACTGATGACCATTCCATTGCTTTGGCGAGCATTCGGTCGAGTACGCCGAGTGCGAAGCACATCAATGGCTCCTGACTTTTGGCGTCATCATCAGAATGATCGGGAAAGTCTTCCGGGAATACATCCCGCCAATAGCGGTGCATGACCCCGGCAATATGGTTTGTAAAGAAGGTGCTGAGGGCCGGAGGGTTCTTCGGATCAAAGTGCCGGACGAAGACATCCCAAAAAAGCAGGGTTTGATAGATCGGACGTCGCGCGATCAGCCGACGATCGACCCTTTCTTTTGCGACGCTGGCTGCGATTGAGGCGATGGTGCTCAGTCGTACACCGCTACTGCGCATTGCATGCAGAATTGTCATCAGCCCAGCCGCGGAGGGAAGGCGCCGATCAATGACCCGGCCATTGCGCTGCACTTGACTCAGATTGAAGGCCTGCAGCGGCGTGATGTAGTCGGGGATGCAACGTTCATCGTGTGCAAAGGTGTCCGGTATATAGAAACCCCCGGGTCCTGGGTCGATCGCAGGCCAACTCTGCATCGATCCACAGATGCCTATGCTGTGTCCTGCATCGCGCATGTCCTTCCAGATCGGGGTGCCTCGAAAGGTCGCTGGGTCTTGACCTAAGTCCAGAACGCCGTGTTGTTCGTTGCTCATACCTCGATGCAGGCTTGGCCAGGTGACCCACGGGGAAAGCTCACCGCTGTCAACGGCCACCGACGTAAACTGCGCCGACTTAGCAAAGAATGTCTTCAGGTTCGGGAATCTCGGATCGTCGATATACCGATCGATCAGTCGCCACGGCACCTCATTGATTTCGAGCAGCAAGATCGGATTCATGATTGAGCGCAAAGTCTCTGGGCGTAGGCGCCGATCACAATCGCCTCATCGAACTCATCGAGAATCCGCTCACGGGCAGCCTGACAGAGGGAGTCGTGCTGCTTCGCCGGCATCTCCAACAGTTCGAGCATTGCCATCGCCAGAGCGTGTCCATCTCGTGTTTTGACGATGAGCCCTGTCACGCCATTGACAACGGCCTCTCGACAGCCGGGCGCATCGCTGGTGATGGTTGGTTTAGCCATGGATGCGGCCTCAAGAAGGGTGCGTGGCATACCTTCGCGGTAAGACGGCAGCACCACGCAATCAGCCTGCGCATACACCGGCACCATGTCGTCAAAGCTGCCCAGAAATCTGATGACGCCCTCGCGTTCCCATTCCTCGACCGCCGAGCGCGGCACGGCCGACGGGTTGTCGACATCCAGAAAGCCCGCCAGTGCAAATTCCACATCCGGATGCCTGGCCTTCACGATGCGCGCGGCCTCGACAAACTCGCCCACGCCCTTGTCCCACAGCAATCGTGCGACCAGCAAAAACTGAAAAGGCCCGGCTTGCGGCTTGGGTCGGGGGCTGAACCGATCGACGTCCACACCCGAGCCCGGCAGCCGATGCGTTCGATCCGCATCAACCAGCCCGGCTTCGATGAAGATCGCCCGATCGTCTTCGTTCTGAAAGAACACCGTCGAGGGCCAGCGCAGTGCCACGCCATACAAGGCCCGCGAGACGCGCTCGATCCAGCCGCCCGAAACAAATGCACGGCCAAGCCCCGAGATATTGGCAATCACCGGCACCCCGAGCGTGCGGGCCACCAGCGACAGGTAGATGTTGATCTTGGGCGTGAAGGTGAGCACCACCGATGGCCTGATACGCGACATCGCTGTGCGAATTCGCCAGAGTGTGCCGAACTCGCGCAAGGGGTTGGTGCCGGCGTTATCGAGTGTGAGCGGTACATGCTCGGCGCCGAGTGCGGACAGCCTTTCAACATGCCGGTCGGGCGGCGAGAGCACCACCACCCGCCAGCCCCGGTCGATGAGTGACTCGATCAGGCGCGAGCGGAAGTTCACGACATACCAGGTGGTGTTCGCACTCAGGCAGACGATCGGACGCGGATCGGCGTCAGTAAAGGGGGCGCGACGAAGCATTCAGCCATGCTAGGGCCCTGTTCGCGCGCTGCCCCGCGCCATCCGTTCGGTGGCACGGATCGGCCGAAAAGCGGTCGTTGCAGAGGCAGTGACCGACCTCCTGCGCCTCGACTCTCAGCGTAATCGAACCGGGGCACTCGCCCCATCCCGCCATCCCCCACGCGACTTCCGTCACATCCTTTCAGTCCTTTGCATGACGCATTGTCACGCCGTTTTTTCACACCCTGCCTCCGGTCGGCCCGACCCCGCCGCTGAGATCGAATCGATTCAAAAGACCGCCCATCGCGCCGAAAACCCCTGTGAACGCCTGGCTTATAGAGCGATCAGCACCCCGGCCGCAAGGTCAGAATTTGTAAAACGAACAGGCGCATTCGCCCGGCCAACGCCTCATGACTCCCACCACCACGCTCCTGCAAAACATCCTCGCCGCGACCCTCACATCGCTGTCGGTGTCCTTCGTGGTGGCTCTTGCGCTGGTGCTCACGCGACGCTGGCACATCCGTTTCACCGGTGATTCGCAGCTCAACCTGCCGCAGAAAATTCACAGCAACAATATTCCGCGGGTCGGTGGCCTGGCGGTGGTGTCGGGTTTCGTTGCAGGTCTTGTGCAGCTGGTGTGGTTCGGCGGCGTGCCGCCTGCAGTGACCCCTTCGACAGCCTTCGTGCTGCTCATGGGCCTGGTGCCGATCGTCATCATCGGTTTTGGCGAAGACATCACCAAGCAGGTCAGCCCCAAGGTCCGACTGCTGTGGATCGTGCTCGGCAGCATGATCCTGCTGCGCTTTCGCGATCTCGCGCTCGAGAGCATCGGGGTGCCGATGCTCGATCCGCTGTTTTCCAACTGGGGCGTGGCGCTCGCCTTCTCGGTGTTTGCCTGTGTCGGTGCCTCCAATGCCTATAACCTGATCGATGGCCTGAACGGCTTGCTGGCCGGTGTAGCGCTGATCACGCTGGCGGCCATCGCCTGGGTGGCCGCAACCCTTGGCGACGAGAAGGTCTTTGCGCTCGCGGTGCTGCTGGCTGTGGCCACCATCGGCTGGCTGCCCTTCAACTGGCCGCGCCCCCGTCTTTTCGCCGGTGACGGCGGCGCCTATGCGCTCGGCTTTCTCACCTCGGCCATCCTGCTGTTGCTGATCCAGCGCCACACGCAGGTCAGCGCCTGGTTCGGTCTGACTGCCATGGCCCTGCCGGTCTGGGAAACCTTCTACACCATCTGGCGCCGCTCGCGGTCGCAGGTCAAGGCCATGGAGCCCGACCAGTCGCATCTGCATCAGCTGGTTCGTGCCCGCATGCACACCTCATTCATTTCGATGGCCATGCGCCGTGCGCAGCGCATGACGATCGACGGCCCGGCCACCATGCCGCATCAGATGTCGTCGATGATCAAGGCACCCAACAGTGCCTGCAGCCCGGTTCTGTGGCTGCTGCATGCCGGTGCGGTTGTGGCGGGTGCCATCAATTACCAGAGCACCACCGCGCAGGCCATCATCATGGCGGTCTTTGCGGTGCTCTACGTCCAGCTGCATAAGGCGCTGATGCGCTCGCGCGAAAAGCAGCGTCAGCTTGCTGCCGCCCTCGCGGCCGAGTGATCGCCCTGCATCGATCGTAACGATCGGCGAGCTTGCCCCCAAGGTACCTGCCTAGGCATCGGCTGCGGCACCTATAATCGGGCGATGAGCCCGACATCTGATTCGACACCCGAAACGCCCCCCGAACGTCCTGCGACTGACCAGCAGGCCACCCCGCAGGCCACACAGCTGGTCTCCGCCGGCCGTCACTTCGACCGACCGATCGCCACCGTCAACTTGCCTCTCACCCGTGCATCAAGCGTGCTCTTCGAGACGCTCGCGCTGGCTGAAGCCGAGGGCACGGCCGCCATGGCAGGCGAGGTGCATCGCACGACCTACGCCACCTCGGGCACGCCGACCACCATGGCACTCATGGATGCGCTGGCCGAAATCGAAGGCGCACCGCACCGCTGTCGCGCGGCCATCATGCCCTCGGGGCTTGCCGCGATCTCGGTGGCGCTGCTGGCCTACTGCAAGCCCGGTGACCATGTGCTGATGAGCGACTCGGTCTACGGGCCGGCGCGCACCTTTGCCACCACCCTGCTCGAGCGCTATGGCGTAGTCACCGAGTATTTCGATCCGCACATCGGCGCCGGCATCGATGCGCTGATCACGCCGCAGACCCGCATCGTCTACCTCGAAAGCCCGGGCAGCTATACCTTCGAGATCCAGGACGTGCCGGCGATCTGCCGGGTGGCGCGAGCACGCGGCGTGATCTCGATGATCGACAACGCCTGGGCTTCGCCGGTGATGGCACGCCCTTTCGACTGGGGTGTCGATGTCTCACTGCTGCCGCTGACCAAATACTGGGGCGGCCATGCCGACCTGCTGATGGGCGCGGCCATCGTGCGGGAAGAGCACTGGCTGCCGCTGTGGCAGGCGGTGCGCCAGCTCGGCATCTGCGTGGGCGGTGACGATGCCTTTCTGGTGCTGCGGGGGCTGCGCACCGCGCAGGTCCGCATGCGCCAGCACGAGGCCACGGCACTCACGGTTGCACGCTGGCTTGAAGGTCGCCCCGAGGTGGCCAGCGTGCTGCATCCGGCGCTGCCCTCGCATCCGCAGCACGCGCTTTTCAAGCGCGACTTCCTCGGCTCCAGCGGCCTGTTTTCCTTCGAGCTAAAGGCGGCCACGCCCGCGCAGCTAGCAGCCCTTTGCGAGCGGCGCCACCACTTCAAGATCGGCTATTCATGGGGTGGCTTCGAGAGCCTGATCATGCCGGCCAAGATCAGCGCCCTGCGCACTGTGCGCCCCTGGACCGGCGAGCCGCTGGTGCGCCTGCACTGCGGGCTTGAAGACCCGCAGGATCTGATCAACGACCTCGAGCAAGGGCTGGCTGCCATGGCGGCTGCGGGCTGAGCAAAGGCCCGACTAAGGTCTGAGCGCGTCGACGTCCTGTGCCGCTGCGCGGCCAGCGCGCGGTGCGCGGACGCTCAGCCCTTATCGGGTGGGGCGGGTGGCGCGGGCAGCGGGCTCGACGAAAACGCGATGCTCGCCAGCGCCGCCGCCGCCGAACGGGTCTCGACGCCGAGCTTTTCAAACACATGTTCGAGATGCTTGTTGACCGTGCGCGGGCTCATGCCGAGGATGTCGGCGACATCCCGATTGGTCTTGCCTTTCGAGACCCATGACAGCACCTCGACCTCGCGCGGCGTGAGCGCCGCGCTGGCCAGCCGTGACGGCGCTGGCGCATCCGATTTGCGCACGCTCAGCAGCCACATCACTTCACCCAGACCAACCGTGCCGACCCGTTTAGCGGCCAGGGTCTGACCGCCCTTGTCGATCGCCACCGCGTCGTCCTCTGCATTAACGACTTCATGCAGCCAGCGCATCGGCTCCTCGGCAGGCTTGCCCGCAAAGTAGTCGGCGATCCAGCGCACGGCCTGTGGCGACTGCCAGGCAATCCGCTGACGCCCATCGACCATCAGCACGCCCAGCCCGCCGATGTCGATCGACTCGCGTGCCATGCGCACCGCGCGTGCATTGCGCACATGCGTGGCCAGCCTGACCTTGACCTCCTCGGCCCGCACCGGCTTGACCACATAGTCGACGCCACCGGCATCGAAGCCCTTGACGATCTGGCTGGTCTCGGACAAACCGGTCATGAAAATCACCGGCACATGCGCCCACGCCGGATCCGACTTGATGCGCCGGCAGGTCTCGAAGCCATCCATGCCGGGCATGAGCGCGTCCATCAGGATGGCATCGGGCGAGACCAGCTCGAGCCGCTCGAGTGCCGATGCGCCGTCGATGGCCACGATCACGGTATAGCCGTCGGACTCGAGCTCGCTGCACAAGGCGCCCAGTGATTGCGGCGCGTCGTCGACCAGCAGAATGATGTTCTCGGAGCCGCTCACAGGGCCTCCTCGTTGGCCTCGCCAAGCGCCCGATCCAGTCGCTCGATGAGCTGAGGCCAATCGAATCGCGCGACCAGTTCGCGCAGCGCATCGACTTGCGCCGCCTGCCCGGGATACTCGGCCACCATGGCGTCGAGTGCCCGCTGCAGGCCCTGCGGATGGCCCATGCGCGCCAGCCGCAGCAGTGTGCGGGCATGCTCCATCGGCAGATCGCTGGTTTGCTGTGTTGGCATCGCCACCCAGCTCGGCACGGCGAGCTCGGCCACCCACTCGAGTTCGAGTTCGCGCTGCAGCACCGCCAGCAGCTCGGACTCGATCACCGGCTTGTCGACGAAAGCCTGGCAGCCTGCGGCCTCGAGCATCGCGGGCTGATTTTCGAAGGCGTTGGCCGAGACCATGATGATCGGCAGGTTCGCGAAGCCACGGCGCCTGATCTCTCGCGCCACGTCCCAGCCGTTCATGTCGTCCATCGTGATGTCTAGCAGGATTGCATCCGGGGGATGGTCTACCACGGTCTCGAGGCACTCTCGTCCGGTGCCGGCCTCGCGGATGCGAAAGCCCAGCGGCAGCAGCATGCCGGCGAGCATCTGACGCTGGGTCGGATGATCGTCGACCACCAGCAGGGTGCGCCGATCGCCGATGTAGCCGCTGACCGGCCGATGACGCGGCAAGGCGCTCGCGCCGGGGTCGGACGTCTCACCCAGATAGACCCGCACAGTGAAGGTACTGCCCTCGCCCGGTGTGCTCACCACCGTGAGTTCGCCGCCCATCAATTGCGTGAGCAGATGCGTGATGGTCAGGCCCAGGCCGGTGCCGGGTTCGCCGGTGCGCCGCCCGGCACTGCCGCGCTCGAAGGGCAAAAACACCCGCTCCAGATCGGGCGCCGCAATCCCGATGCCGGTGTCGATCACCCGAAAACACGACACCTCGCGTCGATGATCGAGCACCAGCGTCACACTGCCGCGGTCGGTAAAACGCACCGCATTACCCAGCAGGTTGATCAGGATCTGGCGCAGGCGCCTTGCATCGGCGCGCACATAACGCGGAATGCGGCCCTCGGTCTTGAGCTCGAAGGCCAGACCTTTGGCGGCAGCCTGCGGCGCGACCATGCGGACCACATCGTCGAGGAACTCGTGCATCGGCAACGGTGCGATATCCAGGCGCAGCTTGCCCGCCTCGATACGTGCCAGATCGAGCAGGCTCTCGATCAGTCCGCGCAGATGCTCGCCGCTCTGGTGGATAGTCTGCACCGCGGCGCGGCGCTCACCCTGAATCTGCGTGTCTTTGAGCATGATCTGCGCATAGCCGAGGATACCGTTGAGCGGCGTGCGAAGCTCATGGGTCATGCCGGCCACATAGCGGGTCTTGGCCTGGTTGGCGGCTTCGGCTAAGTCCTTGGCGGCCTGCAGTTCGGCATCGGTGCGCCGGTGCGCCTCGATCTCGCGCATCAGCAGATGGTTCTGGCGGTTCGATTCGTCTTCGGCCATCCGCCGGCTTTCGCTGCCCAGCACGATCCACCAGGCACCCACCGCTGCGGCGAGCGACAGCAGGGCAAAGGCCTGGATCATGGGCGTGGCACCGCCCGAGGCGATGCCACCGACAGCCAGCGAGTTCTGCTCGTAGACCACCCCCAGGATCACCGCCACCAGCGCGATCAGCGAGACCGACACCACCAGGTAGTGGGCCATGCGCACGTTGATGCGCCGGCCGATGGCCGCCGGCAGCAAGTCGGCCATCGCGGCCCGTACCTGCTCGGTCATGCGTGACTGCGTCTTGCAGCGATCGTGACAACGCGACTCGAGCGCACAGCACAACGAGCAGATCGGCGCGCCATAGGCCGGGCACTGCGCCATGTCCTCCGACTCGAACGGGTTCTCGCAGACCGAGCAGGTGACCAGCTGGCCGGGCTTCCAGGGTGAGCGGTCCTGGCGGGCGAGGTAGTAGCGACCCTTGGTCCACAAGGCAATCAGCGGTGACACACCCAGCGACACAAAGAGCGCGATAAAGGGCGCGAAGGCCTGCGCGGTGGCGCCGAAACTGCCAACATAAGCCGCCATGCCGAGTGCTGCGGCAATGACCATCGCGCCCAGCCCGACCGGGTTGATGTCGTAGAGATAGGCTCGCTTGAATTCGATGTGCTTGGGGCTCAGGCCCAGCGGCTTGTTGATCACCAGATCGGCTACCAATGCACCGACCCAGGCGATCGCGACATTGCTGTAGAGACCCAGCACACGCTCAAGCGCCTGGAAGATGCCCAGGGTCATGAGCAGCACTGCGATCGCCACATTGAAGACCAGCCACACCACGCGGCCCGGATGGCTGTGCGTCAGGCGCGCGAAGAAATTTGACCAGGCAAGCGACCCGGCATAGGCATTGGTCACGTTGATCTTGACCTGCGAGACGATCACGAAGAGCGTGGTGACCGCCAGCACCAGCGCGGGTGACTCGAACACATAGGCAAAGCCCGCGAGGTACATCTGGGTCGGCTCGATCGCCCGCTCGACCGGAATCTCGACCTGCAGCGCGAGAAAGGCGAGAAAGGCGCCGCCCAGCATCTTGAGCATGCCGGGCACAATCCAGCCGGGACCGGCGACCAGCACCGCAGCCCACCATCTGGCACGATTCGCGGCGGTCTTCTCCGGCAAGAACCTCAGATAGTCGACCTGTTCGCCGATCTGCACCACCAGCGAAAAGGCCACGGTTGCGGCTGCACCGAACATCAGTGCATCAAAGCCACTGCTTTCCGAGACCCCACCGACCAGCGTCGTGAAGTCGCGAAAGGCCTGAGGGTTCTTGAGCAGCACGGCAATGAAGGGCAGCAGCGCCAGACCGATCCACAGTGGCTGCGTCCACAGCTGCAGTTTCGAGATCGCGGTGATGCCGTACATCACCACTGGCACCACACCGAGCGAGGCCACGAGGTAGCACACCGCCAGCGGCCAGCCGAAATACATCTGCAGCGCCAGCGCCAGGATGGCCGCCTCGAGTGCAAAAAAAATGAAGGTGAAGCTCGCATAGACCAGCGAGGTCACGGTCGAGCCGAGATAGCCGAAACCCGCGCCGCGGGTCAGCAGATCCATGTCGAGACCATAGCGCGCCGCGTAATAGCTGATCGGCAAGCCGGTAAGAAAAATGATCAGGCCAACCGTCAGGATCGCCCACAGCGCGTTTGAAAAGCCGTAGCTGAGCGCAATGGCGCCACCGATGGCTTCGAGTGCGAGAAAGGACGTGGCGCCGAAGGCGGTATTGGCGACCCTGAATTCGCTCCACTTGCGAAAGCTGCGCGGTGTGTAGCGAAGCGCATAGTCCTCAAGCGATTCGTTGGCGACCCAGGAGTTGTATTCGCGCCGGATGCGAAAAATCTTCTGGGTCTGCGCAACAGGGGACTTCGACATCAGTTCTGCCACGGCAATCCTTGCAAGGTTCTGAGCTGCGCACTGCAACAACGCAAGACGCGCGCCAGTGCGATCAGGCGGCCCGACATGCACAGCAACGGCGCGTTTTCGATCGGTGGCGTCCGCTCGATGTCCTGATATGGGGCACACCACGCGCGCCGGGTGCGCTCGCGCCCGCTGTGCGCGCGAAGCCGCAGTCTGCCTGCCACGCCGCTCCGTCGATCTACGTCAATTGACGTATACGCAGGCCGCGAGCGCTCGCCGACACTGCATCTCACCCCCTACCCACCGACAGGAGTGCTCAGCACCATGGCCATCAAGCGTGATCCGTCCAACCTCGACGCCAGCCGGCGTCGCCTGATCCAGGGCGCTGCCGCCCTGCCCGTGATCGGCGCAAGCGGCATGGCCTTCGGCCAGTCGACCGCCTCGGTCAACACCACCAAACTCGCGATCACCGATACCGAAGTCACCGTCGGCCAGCTGCATTCATCGACCGGCACGATGGCGATCTCGGAAACCGGCTCGATCCAGGCCGAGCAGCTCGCGATCGACGAGATCAATGCGATGGGCGGCATCCTCGGTCGCAAGATCAAGGTCATCAAGGAAGACGGCGCCTCCGACTGGCCGACCTTCGCTGAGAAATCGAAGAAGCTGCTGATCAACGACCGATGTGCCGCGGTGTTCGGCTGCTGGACCTCAGCCTCGCGCAAAGCCGTGCTGCCGGTGTTCGAGAAAGAAAACGGCCTGCTCTATTACCCGACGTTCTACGAAGGCCTCGAGCAGTCGAAGAATGTGTTCTACACCGGCCAGGAAGCCACCCAGCAGATTCTGTATTCGCTCGACTGGGCTCAGAAAGAAAAGAAAGCCAAGACCTTTTTCCTGATCGGCTCCGACTACATCTGGCCGCGCACCTCGATGAAGATCGCGCGCAAGCACATCGAGAATTTCCAGAAGGGCAAGGTTGTCGGCGAGGAGTACTACCCG
>CANKWX010000042.1 GCA_947487165.1 Burkholderiales bacterium | reverse complement strand
CCAGCGTATGCACGCCATTGCCCTGATCGTCGGGTCGCCAGACCGTCACCTCAAGCCGCACTGACAGCGCATTGGTCACCGACACGCCGACTCCATGCAGGCCGCCCGAAAAGCTGTAGGCGCCACCCGCCTGCTTGTCGAACTTGCCGCCGGCATGAAGCCGGGTGAAAACAATCTCGACCGTCGAGACACCCTCCTCGGGATGGATGCCGACCGGAATCCCGCGACCATCGTCATCGACCACGACGCTGCCATCGGCGCGCAAGCTCACGCCAATGACGCGGGCATGCCCGGCCAATGCTTCATCGGCCGCGTTGTCGATCACCTCCTGCACGATATGCAGCGGGTTATCGGTGCGGGTATACATGCCCGGGCGCTGGCGAACCGGCTCCAGGCCCTTGAGAACCCGGATCGAGGCCTCGGTGTAGTCTTGCTTGCGTGTTGCCATCCCGCGATTATCGCGTGAATCGGCAAGCACCTCGCCAACAAGGTCCATTACCCATGAGCCCACTGCCAACACTGACCCAAATAGAATCGGCTGCCGCGATCGTTTATCAGTCAATGCCGGCCACGCCGCAATACACCTGGCCGCTGCTGGCAAAGCGCCTGGGCACGCAGGTCTGGCTCAAGCACGAAAACCATACCCCCACCGGCGCCTTCAAGGTCAGAGGCGGTCTGGTCTATCTCGAAGGCCTGGCCCGCCGCCAGCCCGACTGCCCCGGCATCGTCTCGGCCACACGCGGCAATCATGGCCAGTCGCTTGCCTTTGCCGCGCGCCGCTATCGCATCCCGACCACCATCGTCGTGCCGCACGGCAACAGCCTCGAAAAGAATGCCGCGATGCGGGCCTTCGGTGCAGAACTCGTCGAATACGGCGCCGACTTTCAGGAAGCCAGCGAACATGCGGCAGCGTTGGCCGAACAGCGCGGCCTGCATCGCGTACCCTCGTTTCACCTCGATCTGGTGAGCGGTGTGGCCACCGGCTGGCTCGAGATGTTTCGCGCGGCGCCCGATCTCGATGCGGTCTTCGTGCCAATCGGACTGGGCTCCGGAATCTGCGCGGCAGCCGCAGCCCGCGCCGCCCTGAGCCGAAAGATGACGCTGATCGGCGTGGTCTCAACGCATGCGCCGGCCTATGCCCTGTCGATTGCGGCACGCCGCGCGATCGAGGCACCGGTGAGCACCACGCTGGCCGATGGCATGGCCTGCCGCACGCCCGACCCGAAAGCACTTGAGATTCTATTCAGCGAGGTCGATGAGGTGGTTCAGGTAACCGACCTTGAGGTTGCCGGCGCGATGAAGGCGCTCTACCTCGACACCCACAATGTGGCCGAAGGTGCGGGAGCGGCGTCGCTTGCCGCCGCCATCAAACTGGCCACCGACAGGCCCGAATTCATCAACGGCAAACAGATAGGACTGACCCTGTGCGGCGGCAATGTCGATCACGACATGTTTGCCCGGGTTTTGAACGGCTAGACCGCCACCTGCGAGCCGAGCTCAATCACGCGGTTCGGCGGCAGCCTGAAATAACTGGCTGCGGTCGGACTGTTTTGCATCATCCAGCCAAAGAGCGAACGACGCCATCCGAACACCCCACGACGCGACACCGATACGATCACCGGCTTACTGGTGAAATAGGAGGTGTCTTCGAGGTCGATCTCCAGACCCTTGCGGCGCGCCAGCTTGAGCAGACGGCGGATATCGGGGTCTTCGCGATAGCCGAAGTGACCGACCAGCCGGTAGATGCCACCCTCTCGCCGCTGCAATTCGATGCGTTCGTCATCGAGCACACGGGGCACGTCATCAAACTCGATCGACATGAACACCGTCTGTTCATGCACCACCTTGTTGTGCTTGAGGTTGTGCAGAAAACTCGCCGGATAGCCGGTACGCGTCGAGCTGAAAAACACTGCCACGCCCGGCACCCGTGTGATGTCCGACAGATCGAGGTCGAGGTCGTCGCTGGCCACGCGCGGCGAGGCCTCCTTGCGTGCCCGCATGATCTCCATGCCCCGCCGCCAGGTGGTCAGCACCGTGAACATGATCGATGCAACCATCAGCGGGAACCATCCGCCTTCGAAGACCTTGCTGATATTGGCCGCGAAAAAGCAAATCTCGAGCACCAGGAATACCGCCATCAAAGGCAGGAGAAACTTGATCCGTCGGGACGGTGTCATCAGAACGGCAACCGTCAGAAGCAAGCTGCCGATCAGCAGATCGCCCGACACTGCCACGCCATACGCTGCGGCAAGCTTGGTCGAACTCCCGAAAGAGATGACCAGCGCCAGCACTGCGACCAGCAGCATCCAGTTGACGATCGGGATGTAGATCTGACCCTGTGACACATCTGAGGTGTAAAGCACTTTCAGACGCGGGAGATAATTGAGACGTGAGGCCTGCTGTGTCACCGAAAACGCACCCGAGATGGTCGCCTGAGACGCGATGACAGTCGCCAGCGTAGCCAGAATCACCAGCGGCACCAGCAGGAAGTCAGGGGCCAGCAGAAAAAAAGGATTTCGCGCCGCCGAGGGATCACGAAGGACCAGCGCACCCTGCCCGAGATAATTGAGCATCAGGCAAGGAAACACCAGCGCAAACCAGCCGATCTGAATCGGTCGCACGCCGAAGTGCCCCAGATCGGCGTAAAGCGCTTCTGCGCCAGTCAATGTCAGAAAGACCGCACTGAGGGCGATGAAGGTCCAGCCCGGATGCTCAAAGGCGAATGTCAGCGCATGACGCGGATTGATCGCTGCAACGATCTCTGGCGTCTGGATGATGCTGGCAATCCCAAGAATTGCCAGCGTCAAGAACCAGACCACCATCACCGGTCCGAACAGCGCACCGACGCTGGCCGTGCCGCTTCGCTGCAGCATAAAAAGTCCAACGAGAATCACCAGTGCGATTGGGACGATATAGCTTGCGAGCGAGGGGGCGGCCACCGTAATGCCCTCGACCGCCGAGAGCACCGAGATCGCCGGCGTAATCACCGCATCGCCATAAAAGAGCGCAGCAGCAAAGATGCCCAGCACACTGACAAACCAGGTCAGCCGCGGGCGGTCTCGCACCAGTGACAACACGTTGGTCAACAGCGCCAGCACACCGCCCTCGCCCCGATTGTCAAAGCGAAGGATCACCAGCACGTATTTGATCGAGACGATCAGCGTGATCGCCCAGAACATCATCGACAGCACCGGAAAGACCTTGTCCGGTGTCAGCGCCAGCCCGTGCGGCTGAGCAAAAGCTTCCTTGAAGGCGTAGAGCGGGCTGGTGCCAATGTCGCCGAAAACCACGCCCAGTGCACCAAGCATCAGGGTCGGAAGGCGTTGCGAGTGGGTTTCGCTCATGGGTTCGCTCAGTGCGATGCGCTCAACGGAGTTTCGTCAAGCGCGCTGCCGAGTGGGCTTTTTGCCGGGAAACGGAAAAGTGGCGGGAGTGTACTCCGTCCGACCGCGACTCGGTAAACGACATTTCATCGGCGCGCCACAGGCAAATCAGCGGGTCATCGCGCCATACACCAGATTCTGCAATTGCTCGCGATACACCTTGCGGATCTCGCCGGGCGCCACCGTGCCGGCCACCACCACCAGTTTCTCGGCAGGGTCGGCAAAGAAGATCGTCCCGTAGGCGCCATTCCAGCTGAATTCACCGATGCGCCCCGGCACTGCGGCAATGCCTGGACGGGTTCTCACCGCGACTCCCAGACCAAAGCCATAGCCGTCCCGATGCGGCTCGGTCAGCGTGATCGTGTTGATCATGCTGCCGGTCAGATGGTCCGAAGTCATCAGCGCCACGACCTGCGGACTGAGGATACGCTGACCTTCAAAGATCCCACCGTCATGGAGCATCTGTCCGAAACGCAGGTAATCGGACACCGTGCCGAGCGCAGCCGCGCCGCCCCAGTCATGAGAGGTCTGCTGCTCGACCACGGTCACCGACTGGGGCTTGCCATCGAAAGGGCTGACCGAAAAAGGCCGCGCTGCGCGCGCCTTGCGCTCGGCGGTCAACTCGAAGCCGGTCTGGTTCATACCCAGAGGCTTCCAGAGGATCTCGGACAGATAGTCGCGCAGCCGCATTCCGGTGACCTTCTCGATGACCAGCCCGAGAATGTCGGTGGAATAGCCATATTCGAAAGCGGTGCCGGGCTGATGCGTCAGCGGCAAAGCAGTGATCCGCTCGATGAACGACTCGGCAGTGTCCGAGAACATCACCGCACTGGTCGCCGGCCACAGCGCAGCGGCCGGCCCGATGCCGCGTCCGCCATAGGTGATGCCGGCGGTGTGGCGAAGCAGGTCGTGAATGAAGATTGGCCGCTCCTGCGCAAAAAGGGCCATGCCACCGTGGCCATCATCGCGGCCCACCTTCATGCGACCGAAGCCCGGGAAGTAGGTGTCCAGGCGGCTTTTCAGAGGCAGTCTGCCCTCCTGCATCAGTCGCAGCGCGGCCACGCTCACCATGATCTTGGTCATCGAGGCCAGGGCAAACACGGTATCCAGCTTCATCGGCGTGCCTGCCGCAGGATCACTCAGACCATAGGCCTTGTGATGCAGCAGACGCCCCTCGCGCGCAATCACCAGCACGGCGCCGGGCAGCCGTGATGCCGAGATCTCGCGATCGAAAAATGCGTCGATGACTGCCAGGCCGTCGGTCGAAAAACCGAGCGATTCGGGTTCTGCGGTAGGCAAAGGAAAGGTATTCATGCGGCGGGCCTATGACTGGCTAAATCGACGCATCGAATCTAGCATGCGTCTTTCAGGAGACGACCATGAATAGAATCGACCAGCGCCGCCAGGCCGTGGCTCAGACTGTCGCGCAGATCCGTGCCATCGAAGCCCGCGATGGTGTGAACCCTCATGCGCTGGCACTCATCCGGCAGCAACTGATTGGCCTGGCCAGTCGAACAGACCTGTTCAGTACCGATGATTTCGCGCCCCCGCCGGCGGACAGCGGCATGCGTTCGGCGCTCTATCGTCTGTCCGAAGATGAGGATCACCGCTTTGCGCTCTATGCCAATGCCTCGCTCGGCGGCTATGGCACACCCGCCCACAATCACACCACCTGGGCGGTCATCGTCGGCGTGACAGGCGAGGAGCTCAATCGCTTTTACGAGCCGACCCCTGAGGGCGGCGTTCGAGAGTCTGGTCAGTTCATGGTCAAGGCCGGCACCGGAGTGAGCTTCATGCCCGAGGATCTGCACTCGATTCACATCGATGCACCGCTGATCAATTTCCATATGTATGGATTGGGCCTGGAGCAGCTCGACAAACGGCGTTATTACAAGGCGCGGGAGAATGTCTGGTCGGTCTTTCCGCCTCACTCCGATATCCGGGAGGCGCGCTGAAACGCGCTAAAGTGCCGAACGATTTCAATTTTGATGAAGGCGACACGCATGTCAGACACGCACGAACATCACGATCACAAAGCGCCAACCGACTGGAAGCACGACGGCGTTCGCGTCGTCCCGGGTGACCAGCTTGACGGCAATGTGCCCTCAACGCCCGGTATGGACCGCAAAGCAGCGATCAATTTCGCACGGGTCGGCGCCCAGAAACTGTGGGCCGGCACGGTGCATATTCATCCCGATGCCAAGACCGGCGCCCATCACCATGGCCCACTTGAAAGCGTGATCTATGTGATCAAGGGGCGCGCCCGCATGCGCTGGGGCAATCAGCTTGAATTCACCGCAGAAGCCGGCCCGGGCGACTTCATCTACGTGCCGCCTTATGTGCCGCATCAGGAAATCAACGCCAGTGCCAGCGAGATGCTCGAGTGCGTCCTGTGCCGCAGCGACGGTCAGGCGGTCGCGGTCAATATCGACATCGAGCCGGTCGAAAAGCCCGAAACCGTGCTCTGGATCGATCCGACGCATCCGCAGGGCGGGGTTTGACAATCAGGCGCTGATCACCCGAAAACCAATATTGCTGCTGGCGGTGTCCGGGGTATTCGAGCTGCGGGCCGAAACACGATAGCGGTTGCAGTAGGAGTCGTGGCACAGGAAGGACCCGCCGCGCAGTGGGCGTTGACCGCCTGCCAGCGTTTCTGCACACCACTCCCAGACATTGCCGCAGACGTTGTGCAGGCCAAACCCATTCGGATCACCCGCTCGAGCATCAACCGGCTGAGGCAGCCATCCCTGAGCAGGCGCATCCGGAAACCGGCCCCTGAAGACATTGCAGCGCGGCAGCCCTGCCGCGTCATACAGTTCGTCGCCCCAGGCAAAGCGCAGTCCTTCAAGTCCGCCGCGGGCGGCGCATTCCCATTGGGCTTCATTCGGCAGGCGCACACCGGCCCACTCGCAATAGGCCATCGCATCGTTCCAGGAGACATGGACCACCGGGTGTGATGGCCGATCGTGCAGATGTGATCCGGGGCCTTCCGGGCGCTGCCACGAGGCATGCTCGATCGGCAGCCACCACGGCAAGCCGCTTACCACCTGACGGGCCGCCTTGCGCACCGATTCGTTGACCTGCAGGTAGAACACGAAGGACGTCCCCTGCGTCTCGGCATCGGTGATGTAGCGCGTGGCGCGCACGAAATCGGCGAACTCGGCATTGGTCACCGTGGTCGATGCAATGCGAAAGCCATCAAGCGCCACTGACCGTATCGGCCCCTCGCCATCGCCCGGCACCGCATCGGGCCCCTCATTGCCCATTATGAAGGTCCCGCCTGGGATCTCGCACCAGCGACCGCGGACGCGCGCATTGCCCTGGTCGGTCGCGGACCGGTCCTTGGGCGTGATCGACCCCGGCTCAGGCGCCGCAGTGCCTGCCGCCCTCGGACCGCAGCAGGATGCGCCGCTTGCTGCCACGCCTGCCCCCTGCCCGCTCAGGCTATTCGTCTTTCTCCCAGAAGGCGCGGGTCACGCCCTGGCTGCTCATCAGCGCGACGATCTTCTCGCGGGGAATCACCCCACAACGCGCGGCCCAGGCATCGTACTGGGCAGCCATGTCGGCCACCCGCGCGGGATGCTGGGCAGAAAGGTCATTGAGCTCAGTACGGTCTGCCTCGAGGTCGTAAAGCTCCCAGTCGAGGGGATAGCGCTTGACAAGTTTCCACTGACCGATCCGCACGGCGGCATTGCCCTCATGCTCCCAGAACATCGGCGGCCGTGCGCCGCCATCCTGGCTGAAGACCGGCATCAGGCTGCGGCCTTCAAGCGGATCAATCGCACGCCCCTCGAAGCTCGCAGGGTATGGCGTACCGGTGATCTCGAGGACGGTGGCCATGATGTCGGGCAGATAGCCCGGGGCATGCCGGATTCCGCCCTTGTCGGTAATTCCGGCAGGCCAGTGCACGATCAGCGGTGTGGCAATGCCGCCCTCGTGGATCCAGTGCTTGTAGAGGCGAAATGGCGTGTTCGATAGATTGGCCCAGGCCGTGCCATAGCTCTGGTAGGTGTTCTCAGGTCCCGGCATGCGGCCGGTGTCATTGCCGAAGTGCACCGGCTCGCCAGTGCGCGTGGTGTCGCGCGCGATCATCAGCTTATTGACCAGTTCATCGATGGTCACGCCCTCAGGAATGTCTTCGGCGCAGGCTCCGTTGTCGGCCAGAAAGATCACGACGGTGTTGTCGAGTTGCCCGGTGCGCTCAAGCGCCGCGATGATGCGACCGATGCCCTGATCCATCCGATCGATCTGGGCCGCATAGACCTCCATGCAGCGCAGAGTCCAGGCCCGAAACTGCTCGTCGGCCTGCGCCTCGCTCCAGGGCGGCTGACTCGGGTCGCGCTCGGTCAGCTTCCAGGCGTCCTTCAGAATCCCGGAAGCGACCAGCTTTTCGAGGCGTGCTTCGCGCAGCGCATCCCAACCCGCATCGAAGCGGCCCTTGTACTTGGCAATGTCGGCCTCGTGCGCATGCAAAGGCCAGTGGGGTGCGGTATAGGCCACATACTCAAAAAACGGCTGATCGCCATGCGTTGACGCATGCTGGTCGATATAGGCGACCGCCTGATCACTGATGGCATCGGTGTAGAAAAACCCCTCGGCGCGCGCCTCATGCTCGGCATTGGCATTGCCGCGAGTCAGGGTGTTCGGATCGTAAAAGCTGCCGGCACCGATGATGGTGCCGAAAAACTCGTCGAAACCGCGCTGCAGCGGCCAGGTATCGGTCGGCTTGGTCAGGCTTGAAGCCACATGCCACTTTCCGCTCATGTAGGTCCGGTAGCCGCTGGTCTTGAGCGCCTGCGCAATGGTCACGCAGCGCTGATTCAGATTGCCGGCATAACCCTCGGGCCCGGAGTCATAGGTGAGGATGCCAACACCGGTCTGGTGGGGATGAAGACCGGTGAGCATCGACGCACGCGACGGGCTGCAGCGTGCTGTGTTGTAGAACTGACTGAAGCGCAGCCCGTTCGCAGCGAGGCGATCAAGGTGCGGGGTGTCGACCTCGCCGCCATAACAACCGATATCGGAAAAGCCCATATCGTCGTTCAGGATCAGCACCACATTGGGCTTGACTGTTGTCATATCGGTATCCGGTGAAAGCTGGGCAAATTATTGAGTGACAAGGACCGGCACTTCACCCAGGACCGATGTCCGGTGAAGCTCCCGGCGATAACCGTCGTAGTCATTGACCGCGAGGTGCTGCACCACCCGGTTGTCCCAGATGGTCAGCATGTTCGGGCGCCAGCTCACTCTGACGATGAATTCAGGGCGGACCGAGTGCTCGGTCAGGTAATTCAGTAACGGCGCGCTCTCGGGCTCGGTCATCTCTGCGAGACGAATCGCATAGACCCGATTGACAAAGAGCGCTTCACGCCCGGTAGCCGGATGAGTACGCACCACCGGGTGAACGAACTCGGCCATTGCCTCGGGACCGGTCTTGATCTTCATCGACCGCAGATGCCCGCCATTGGCATTGTGGCTGTTCGGACCATAGGGGCGGCGTGCGCTGTGGACCGCCTGCATGCCCTTCAAAAGCGCCTGCATGCCGGGGGACAGTGACTCGAAAGCGAGGTATTGATTGGCGAACAGGGTATCGCCTCCAAAAGGCGGCAGTTCGCGGGCATGCAGCAAGGTGTAGCTCGGCGGGGTTTCGAGAAAGCTCCAGTCACTGTGCCAGTTGCCGCCGAAATTCAGTCGCCGGACTTCGTCGGCCTCCTTGACCACCGCGATCACATTAGGATGCGTGGTGTCACCCTCAACGAAGGGCTCCAGCCCGAAAGGTCCCAGTCGGGAGGTGAATCGCGCCAACTGCGCATCGTCGATCGGCTGATCGGGCAGGGTCACCACCAGAAACTCGTGCATCGCCCGGTGAATTTCGGCAATTGTCTCGTCATCGGCGCAGGCCAGATCGACACCGGTGATTTCGGCACCGCCCGCGCCACCCAATTGCCGCACCTTGATTTTCTGATATGTCATTTCAGTCTCCCGTCGTGTCACTGGTTATTCAACCGGCCTGTCGACCTGTATGAATCATCGTCTCAGTCCGGCGCAAGCGCCTGCGCGGCAGCAGCGGCGCGCAATTTGGCCTGAAACGCCTCTTCGCTGGGTTCCACCAGGCTGCCGGGTGCCATCTCGCCAGGCTCGATACGAATCCGATCGATCAGGCCGCGGTATTCAAACGCACCGCGGTGTTCATAACGCTCGCTGACCGCCAGACGCCGTGACACACCGATGCTCATGCCGCAACTCGGAATCCGCATCAGCGTGGGCGACAGGTCGACGCCTTCGAGATGGCGAGTGCCGTTGAGCGACACCGTCGCATGACCTTTGCGCCCGCCGGTTGCTCGGTAATCGAATTCGAAATGCTGGGCTCCGGCAGTCAGCGCGATCGGCCTGAGCGTCTTGGGGTTATGCCACTGCTGATAGATGCAGTGCAAGGCCGAATCCTCGACAAAGAGCACCAGACCGAAAAAGCGGTCGCCCAGCGCGAAGATGATGCCATCGTTGCCTGGTTGCCAGTCAAAGCGTGCGGTGAGCACATAACTGCGATCGGCAATCAGCGGCGTGATGACAACCGATGGAATCGACTGACCGGCGCGAAAGAATTCGCGCGGCAGCAGCACGCGGTCAAGCTCATAGGGCGGCAATTGAAGCCCGCGTCGCTCATCTCGCAGGTCGATCGGATAGACATAGTTCGCCCCGGCCTCCTGATCGAACTCATCCACCAGTCGGGCAACGATCTCCGGATGCTTTGCGGCCAGATCGGTGATTTCGGCCGGGTCATTGGCCAGATCGAACAGCATCCAGTTGTGCATGTCCATCGCCTTGTCAGGCGACTGCAGCGAGACGATCTTCCAGCCTCCTGCGATATAGGCGCGATTGCCCTGCAGTTCGTAATACTGACGATTGCGCAATGACGGCGCCTGCGCATCGTTGAAAAGACTGGCAAAACTGCGGCCGTCGAGCGCTCGGGTGCGATAGCCCTTGAAATCCTCGGGCAATGTCGCGCTCGCCAAAGACATCAGCGTCGGCAGGACGTCGGTGACATGAACCCACTGCTTGCGCAGGGCACCTTTGTCGGCAATGCCGGCCGGCCAATGGACCACCAATGGCACGCGGATGCCGCCTGCCATCGGTGTGCGCTTGAAAAAACGATAAGGGGTATTGCTGACCTGGGTCCAGCCGGTCGGATAGCAGATATAGGTGTCTTCGCCGCCAACCTTGCCCTCTTTGAGCAAGCGCTGATTGAGCGCCATGTCTTCGACTGCACCGACCCGGCGCCCCACCAGATTCATCACACCGCTTGGCCCGGCCACGGCATTGGCGCCGTTGTCGGAGGTGAGCATGATGAGGGTGTTGTCGAGCTGACCGGTCTGGCGCAAAAAACTCACCAGCCGGCCGATGTTCTGATCGGCATTGTCGATAAGCGCGGCATAGACCTCCATGTAGCGCGCAAACAGTGCCTGCTCATCGGCACTCAGATCGTCCCAGACCGGTACACCCGGATTTCGCGGGGCAAAGCCGGCATTAGGCTCGGTCAGACCGGCAGCGTGCTGACGCTCGAAGCGCTGCCGTCTCATCACATCCCAGCCGGCATCGTAGCGACCCTTGTAGCGCGCGAGATCCTGAGGCTTGGCATGCAAGGGGCCATGGGGCGTCTGAAAGGCCAGATACAGAAAGAAGGGCTTGTCGGGCGAGGAGGTGGTGTGCTGCGAGATCCAGTCGATGGATCGGCTGGTGTAGTCATCGGGCGCGAAATAGCCCTCCGGATAACGCAGTACCTGGGCGGGCTGATTGCCCTCCATCATGTTGTCGGGCTGAAAATAGCTGGTCTCGGCCGACATGAACCCATAGAACTGGTCGAAGCCGCGCTGCACCGGCCAGGAACTGGTGTCGCCCCCCTGAAAATTGTTTCGATCGTAGGTGTTATGCCACTTGCCGGCGGCCATCGTGGCATAGCCGTGCAGGCGCAGGATCTCAGCGCTCGTTGGCGCGTCGGGCGAGATCTCGCCTTTGTAACCCGGATAGCCGGGATCGTTGTGCGCGAGCCAGCCACAACCGACGCTATGGGGATTTTTGCCGGTCAGCAATGCCGCGCGCGCCGGCGTGCACATCGGCACCGTGGTGTAGTTCGTGAAGCGCAAACCGTTGCCGGCCAGCGCATCGATGTTGGGCGTGTCGATCTCGCCGCCGAAACAGCCAAGGTCCGAAAAACCCATATCATCCATCAGGATCACGATGACATTGGGGCTGCCTGGCGCGGCCCGTACCGGAGCGATCCAGTGCGGCATCGAATCGGCAAACGTCTTGCCGATATGGCCGATCGAGGGCTGTTGCTCAGGGCTGGCCTGTTTGTTCCCGGACATCACGATGCTCCTTGCCTATTCGGGCTTGATGTTGGCCGACTTCACCACCGACAGCCAGATGTCGTACTCACGATTGAGCGCCGAGGTAAATTCGGCGGGCGTTGTCACTGCAGCGGCGGTCATGCCGCTTTGCGACAAGGCGGCCCGAACATCCTCCCTGGTGATCATCTTGTCGATCTCGGCGCGAAGGCGCTGCACGATCGCAGGTGGCGTGCCGCGCGGCGCAAGAATGGCCAGCCACTGATCGGCGTTGAACTTGGGCAGACCTGCTTCAGCCATGGTCGGCAAGTCGGGCAAGGCAGCAAAACGCTGGGCACTGGTGACTGCCAGCGCGCGGACCCGTCCGCCCCTGATTTGCGGCAAGGCAACCGCCGCGTTGGCAAAGAGCACATCGACCTCACCCGCGATCAGATCGTTGATCGCCTGGGGTGCGCCCTTATAGGGCACATGAAGCATCTCCACGCCCGCCATCGACTTGAGCAGCTCGCCGTAGAGATGAGCAGGACTTCCCTGTCCGGCCGACGCATAGCTGAGCTTGTCCGGCTTGGACTTGGCAAGCGCAATCAGTTCCTGCAGCGAACTGACACCGAGCGCGCTGCGCACCACCAGCACCGACGGTGCATAAGCCACCGCAGCGATCGGGATGAATTCATTTGCGACACTGTACGAAGGCGTGCGCTTGATTGCAGCATTCATGTTCAGCGCCGACGTGGTCAGCAGCAGGGTGTAGCCGTCAGGCGCGGCCTTGGCAACGCCATCGGCACCGATGCTGCCGCCGGCACCAGGCTTGTTTTCGACCACAAACGGCTGGCCCAGCGCGGCCCCCAGCGCCGTACCGGATGTGCGGGCAGCAATATCAACCAGTCCGCCCGCCGGCCAGGGCACCACCAGTCGTACCGGCTTGTCGGGATACTCACTGGCGCCGGCAGGCAGCGTGACAGCGGCTGTCAGCCCTGCAAGGGCCAGGACCGAAGATCTGCGGGATTGTTTCATTGAGACCATTCCTTGAATGATTGGTGGTGTGCCGCGCAAACTCGACGGCTGGCCAGTTGCTCGACTGACTCAGCGAGTCACATAGATCGGACTCGACCAGATCAGATGCCCGTCTTCCTGGGTGATGCAGACATACAGCGCATTATCGACGCCAGTATTGAGCCGGATGCGACGAGAGAGCACAAGCTCCTTATGCCGATTCTCATCGGGCAGACGAAAAACCCTGATGCGTCGACCGATACCGCCGGCCTCAAAGACCCTGTCATCACGACCGATCTCGGCAATACTGATGCTGCATTTGACCAGCGGGGTGTCAATGCTCAGCACGCCCGAACGCGCGTCGCCCAGCCAGGCATCGAAGCCACCGAAGCCACCGGTTGTCAGCGCGGCCCACTCAAGCGACTCGGGGCTGGTCTGAACGATCTGCTTGTCGAGGTTCCAGAGGTTGATCGGCGCGACGCGTTCAAAGCGATTGCCGCTGAGCGTACAGCCGCCATCCCAGACCGTCTGACGCCCCCGTCCGCGATACTCCGAGCCTTCCCAGATGACCCGGATCCGTCGGCCCAGTTCGTGGTCAGCATACGGGCGCCAGGTCTCGAGCACCTCGAGTCGGTTGCGGATCTCGATGCGCTCGATTGGCGCCGATGCCACCGCATGCACACTGAACTCGAGCTGTTCATCGACGGCATGCAGGATGTCGCCCATCATCGCCTCGCGCACCAGCTCGGCCGTGCTGACCCCCAGATTCGGATCGTCAGCATAGCGCTGCGCACCGCTGTCGAAGCGCGCCTTGACATCAAGCATCATGCGGCAGCCGGTTGTCGCGTAGTGGTGGCGCTTTCGCAGGGCATCGAAGAGCGCTTGGCGGGTCAGCTCGGGCGCGATCAGGCACGACAGCCCGCCATAAGCGCCAAAGAGCGATGCTCCCGGGTGGCTCGCACCATGTCGCCCCTTGTGACCGTCTGAATTGGCCAGAATGCCAATGCGATAGCCCTGCTCCATCGCGTCGTGGACCAGCCATTCAAAGGTGCCCCAGTCGGAATGCACTTCGACCGACCGCTCGATGCGCAGATCGTGCGCCATCTTGATATCGGCATAACGTCCGCCGATATGCGCGAACACCACGCAATCCTCGTCCTTCAGGGCTTTGAAGAGATCGGTCGCACTGTTGGCATCCGTCTCGAGGTCCGACAGATCATCGAGCAGCGCATGCGATGAGCGATGAATCGGCCTGCCCTCCTGCATGAACATGACGTTGCGATCGCCACCGAGACCGGTATTGCCTGACCACTCATAGCCCGGATAGATGACGAAGCGGCCGTCTTCATTGAACTGCGCGGTCAGTCGATTGAGCTCCTCCCAAAACGGCGTGGTGATCTGGAAGTCGTTTCCCTGATGGCTCATCGCATCGAGAAAGGCCCGGTCGCGCGCAAACTCGATCAGCTCACGCGCCGAGTTGGTACCGATCGTCTCCTCCGATTGACCATGCAGATCGGCCCAGTAGTGCAGGAGCGGCGCCTCGGACGCAATGCGCATCGGATTGCTTTCGCAAAGGCGCGCTCCGGCAGCATCAAACACCTCGATCCGCACCTCCCCGGGCTCGGTCACCGACAGATTGTCAAAGACCCGCGCATGCTCGCCAGGCTTCATCGAAAATTCGGCAGGCAGGCCATTGATCGGATGGCTTGAGCGAAGGGTGAAGGTGCCCTGCACCTGATCGCTGGGATTGCCCCACTTGTCTTCGCCCTTGAAGCCCAGCCGAAACCGCTGACCGCACTGGCGCAAGGTGGGGACGACTGCCTTCCAGAGCACCGGCGGCCCGGCCACCACTGAAATCACCGGCTGAATCGGCAGCGCGGTGTAGTGATAGGTCGCAAACGGGTCAACCAGTACCCGAAACTCGAAGGTCGGCTCGCTGAAGGTCTGCACGCGCATGCCCGGCGAACCCTTCGAACGATCGCCGAAACGCACCGTGATGGTGTCGCCTTCGCGAAGGAAGCCGCGGATAACGCGGATAAAGAGGGTCTTGTCCCAGGGGCGAATATTGCGTTTTCCGTCGTACTGCACTTCGAGCACGGCGCCATTGGAGGCTTGGACTGTCGTGTAGTTGGCTGCCGCCGGATCGCTCCACTGCGGGCGACCCATATCGCTCGCAAAACGGTGCACGATCTTGAGAGAGCCGGTGTCATCGATGCCGAAGTAACCCGCGGTGTAGACCAGCTCGAACGACTGGAAGGACCCGGCTTCAAACCGTCCTTCGGGCGAGATCCGGGCGTGCCCCATCCGTTCGGGGAAATAATTCGAGTGTTGCATGAGCCTTCTCCTTGATGGGGCCGGTTGCTCGCGTCAGGGGCTGATCGCCTCGGCGCGGCGCGCCAGTGCATCGGCCACATTGACCTTGCTGCCAACCTTGAATGCGTATTCATACAAATCCGCATGGGCGCAATAAAGGTCGTATTCGACCGGTGTGCCGTCCGCCAGATAAGTCACCCGCTCGAGCGCGAGGATCGGCGTCGAAGGCGGCATGCGCAGCAGCTTGCGGGTTTCAGCGGTCGATGGCTGGGCGCGTATCGAGATATCGGCGCGTTCGATCTTGAGCATTTTGAGGTTTTCGATGATGTGGTACGAGGTGTGCATCGAGGCCATCTCGCTCGTCACCTTGCCAACGATCGGCGCCAGGTAGACCCATGCCACCGCGAAGGGTTCACCGCCGCGACGATAGAGCCGCTTCCAGCTCACGAGCGACTGCGCACCCGATCGCAGGCGTTCGGCGACCCTCGGTTGCGGCACTCGCCTGTCGAATTCCAGAAGCTCGATTTCCGGGTTCACGCCACCGGCAACCAGTTCATCGTAAAAGCCGCGCAGGTCAACCAGAGGGTGTTGTACCGGCTGCGCGCTCACAAAGCTGCCCTTGCCCTGGCGGCGCACCAGCAGACCTTCGGTCACCAACTGCATGACCGCCTGACGCGCGGTAATGCGCGAGACCTGGTATTGCGCCATCAGCGCCTGCTCGGTGGGGATGCTGTCGCCCTGCTTGTAGGTGCCGCCGTAAATCGCATCGCGCAGCCGCTGTGCGAGCTGACGATGCAATGCGATCGGACTGTCACGGTTTAGCATCGGCTGCGCATCGCGTCTGATGCTCGCCTTGACCGCCGGGCTCATCAGCGAATCCACGACACAAAAAGAACGGGTAACACCGTCATTCGTCGAGCAGCTCCGGATTGTTCACGAGTGCCAGTGCACCGAAGTCTCGTTCGCCGTGACCTGCAGCCGCTGCCGCCGTGTAATAAGCCAGCACCGCGCGGGCCGCACTGCTCGGCGTACCCAGGGCGTCGGCCATCGCAACGACCAGCTTGTAATCCTTATGCGCCGCCGACAGGCGAAAGTAAGGCGTGAAATCGCCCTTGAAAGCTTTCGCCACAAAGACATTCTGCAGCGGCCAGCTGTTGGCCGCCGTCTGCGGCAAGGCTTCGCAAAAAATGTCGAGATCAGCGCCGGCCTTCTTGGCCATCGCGTAGGCCTCCGAAATCAGTGCGCCATAGCCGCATGACAGAAGGTTATTGGCCAGCTTGATCGCTTGCCCGGCACCGATCGGCCCGCAGTAATCGATCTTGCTGCCGATCATCGACAGCAGCCAGCGCAGCGATTCGCAGGTATCGCGATCGCCTGATACGAAAAGCGCTAGCTCGCCCGCCGCGGCGGCAGTCGGCCCCTTGCCGACCGGGCAATCGACAAAGCGGATCTGGCGGGCGGCGAGTGCCGCGTGAATCTCCCTGACCGCTTCGATACCGTCGGTCGACATTCCGACCACGGTTGCACCGGCTGCCAGACCATGGATCAGCCCCTCGGGGCCCAGGATCACCTGCCTGGAGATTGACGGATCGGGCAACGACAAAAGCACCACATCGCAGACCTCGCCCAATGCACGCGGCGAGGCCATTTCTGCAGCCCCTGCAGACACGAGTGGTTCAAGCGCCCGGGCATCCACATCGCTGACAGTGAGCTGGCCATGCTTTCTCAGGATATTCATGGCCATGCCACTGCCCATCAGACCCAGTCCGATGAACCCGATCCGGCTGTCCGATGCGCTCCCTGCGCCTTTCCCTGTCGGCGAAGCCGCCGATGCCCGGTTTGTCGTACTCATCGACGCCCTGCCTTCCAATTGGTTGAAGCAAACATATAACGATATATAACGTTATTACTTAACCCTTGGGCAAGTCAAGGTAAGCCAGGCGAGCATGCTCAAATGCGCCTGTTCGGTTTCGATCAGACAATTGCCAGGCAGCAAGCGCTTGGCGAGGAATCAATGCAATGAGTCATTACAAAGACTGGTCCTTTCCCGATGTTCTGGTACCAAAGGCCAAAGACCTGAGCTTCGATCTCGACGCACGGCTCGATGCGATTGTCGAACTTCGAGCCGATGTGCCCGAGCAGGCTTTCACCGCCAATACCCTCGGCACCTCGCGCAGCGGCAGCGGGGTCGTGCTGGATGATCGGGGTACGGTCCTGACCATCGGCTATCTGATCACTGAAGCTCAGGCTGTCTTTCTCACCACCCGCTCGGGTCAGGTCGTTCAGGCAGTGCCGCTTGCTTACGATCAGGCCACCGGCTTCGGTCTGCTCAAGGCATTGGGTCCGCTCAAGGCAAGGTCGGTGCAACGGGCTGAAAGCCGCCTGTCGCAAGTCGGCGATACCGTGTATTTGCTCAGCCATGGCGGGCAAACGCATGCGCTCAAAGCCCGCCTGGCCGACAAGCGCCCCTTTGCCGGCTATTGGGAATACCTGCTTGAGGCTGCCCTCTTTACAACGCCCCCGCATCCCGAATGGAGCGGTGCCGGACTGTTCAATTCAAGCGGCGAACTGATCGGCATCGGCTCGCTGCTCTTGCAGCAGGCGATCGACGGCGACCCGGACGACCAGTCCGGGCAGGGGAATATGTTTGTGCCGATCGACATCCTCGAGCCGATCCTGGAAAGCCTGATGACCACCGGTCAGAGCGGCCAGCCGACACGACCTTGGCTCGGTCTTTACGCCGCAGAAGATGACAACCGCGTGATCGTCGGTGGCATTGCCGACAAGGGCCCGGCCATGCAGGCGGGTCTGCAGCAGGGCGATCTGATTCTGGATGTTGCCGGCACGCGGGTGCATTCGCTGGCGACCTTTCTGCGCACGGTCTGGGCGCTGGGGCCGGCCGGTGTCGAGGTGCCGCTGACGCTGGGTCGCGAAGGCGAGTTGCTCAAACTGCGCATCCGCTCGGCCGATCGCAATTCAATGATGTACCGGCCCACTGCGCACTGAGCGGCCGGTTTAACTGTTCTGGAATCTGACATGCTGCCCCTTGCTGGTTACGCCGAACGCCTGTCCGCCCGACCCGGAGACACCCTGCGGTTTCATGTCGCCAACGCCACCGGTGCAAGGGTCACTGCCAGCGTGGTGCGTGTGCGGTGTGCCGACCCTAATCCAGAAATCGGCGGCGTCAGCACCGAGCCGGTTGCGATCGAGGTCACGACCCTGATCGAGCCGGGTCCGCAAACGGTGCCGAGTGGGTCCTATGCGGTCGTGATGCGAGAAGGGCTTCTGAGCCACACCAGCGACTGCAGGTTTTCGATTCGTATCCGCCCGACACTCGCCCTGCTCAGGCGACAGGTGATCATGTCGTGTCTTGACGACCAAGGTCGCGGCATCTCACTCGAGCTCACCCCCGCGCTCACCCTGCGTGGCACGATCGGCACCGCCGCAGGCCTGTGCATGATTGAATCCGCGCAGCCTGTTGCGCTGAACACCTGGACCATCGTGACGCTGACCGTCGATTATGTCGGGGCCATCGTGAGCCTGTCGGCCACACCAATTGCCGATCGGTCAGCAAACCAGGCCCTGAGCGTCGGCTTGCCGGGGACACCGACGCTCGACGCAGGGCCTTGTCCGCTGAGCTTTGCCAGTGCGAGCGGCACGGCGCCGGTGGACACCTTCAATGGCCGCCTCGAACATCCGGTGCTTCTGGCCCGCTCCCTGGCTGATGTGACGCAGACTGATCCAGATGGGATCGACGCCCTGGCCATGGCTGCAGGCGACGCCTGCATCGGCAACTGGGATTTTGCGCGCGAGATGCACACCAGCCGCATCATCGACGGCGGGCCGGCAGGCAACCATGGCAAGCTGGTCAATACCCCGACCCGCGCGGTCGTCGGCTCGAACTGGACCGGCGAGGAACACTGCTTTCGGCACGCGCCCGAGCAATATGGCGCCATCCATTTCCATGATGACGATCTGGATGACTGCTGCTGGCCGGCGACGCATGCGGTCACACTGCCCGACGGCCTCAAGTCGGACGCTTATGCGCTGATTCTGAAGGCCGGCGACATCGAGGAAAATATTCCTTTTTTTGTCGTACCGCCCAAGGGCCAGGCGAGCGCGAAAATTGCGGTGCTGGTATCGACCTTCACCTATACCGTTTACGGCAATCACGCGCGCCCCGAATGGATGATCGACCCAGCCTGGCGCGCGGCTTATGTTGATCAGGTCAAAGCCTGGAAGGCCTACCCCTACAACCCGGGCGAGCATCGCGACTACGGCCTGTCGACCTACAACTATCACACCGACGGCTCGGGTATCGGGCTGGTCAGTTGGCGCCGTCCGATGCTCAATCTTCGCGTGGGCTACCTCACCTACCCCTACCCGGAGATCCGCGGCTCGGGTCTGCGCCACTATCCGGCAGACAGTCACCTGCTGATGTGGCTGGCGCATCAGGGCCATGAGGTCGACCTGATCACCGATGTCGAACTGAACAGCGAAGGTCAGGCGCTGCTCGAACCCTATAAGGTGGTCGTGACCGGCTCGCATCCCGAGTACCACACACCTCATATGCTCGATGCCCTGCAGCGCTATCGCGACAGCGGTGGCAAGCTGGTCTATCTGGGCGGCAACGGCTTTTACTGGAAGATCGCGCTCGATCCGGCGCGCGAGGGCATCGTCGAGATTCGCCGGGGCGAAGGTGGTATCCGGGCCTGGGCTGCCGAGCCCGGCGAGTACTACAACCAGTTCGATGCGCAATACGGCGGCCTGTGGCGGCGCAATGCCAGGCCACCGCAAAAGCTGGTCGGGGTAGGCTTTACCGCGCAGGGCAATTTCGTGGGCTCGTACTACCGCATCAATCAATCTGCCCGCAGCAACCCGAAGGTCAGCTGGATCCTTGAGGGCGTCACCGCCGACACCGTCGGTGGCGAGGGCTTTTCGGGGCATGGCGCGGCAGGCTTTGAGCTTGACCGTGTCGACAAGCGCCTGGGCTCGCCCGAAAACGCCATCGTGATCGCAGCCTCCGAAAATCACCCGCCCGAGGCGCCCTGGATGCTCGTGCCGGAAGAACAGCTCACCCACATCACAACCATCCCTGGCGAGACCCACAAGGCCCTGATTCGCGCCGATATGACCTGGTTTGATTGCCCAGGTGGCGGTGAAGTTTTTTCTGTCGGCTCGATCACCTTCTGCGGATCGCTGCCGGTCAATCACTTCGACAACGACATCTCGCGCATCCTCGACAACGTCATCAAACGCTTCAGCCAGTAAGCCGGCACCCGGGGTGCGTCGGCCGATCGGATAAACTTCGGCCACTATGAAGACCTCCTACCGCACCCCCCTGCCCGGCACCTCCCTCGACTATTTCGACGCCCGTGCGGCGGTCGATTCGATCAGGGCTGGCGCCTATGACACCCTCCCCTACACCTCGCGCGTGCTGGCCGAGAATCTGGTTCGCCGCTGCGATCAGGGCTCACTCGCCGACTCGCTCACGCAGCTGATCGATCGCAAACGCGACCTCGATTTCCCGTGGTTTCCGGCACGAGTGGTCTGCCACGACATTCTCGGGCAGACCGCGCTGGTCGACCTCGCCGGCCTTCGCGACGCGATTGCCGACCAGGGTGGTGATCCGGCCAAGGTCAATCCGGTCGTGCCGGTTCAGCTGATCGTCGACCATTCGCTGGCAGTGGAGTGCGGCGGCTTTGACCCCGACGCCTTTGCGAAAAACCGCGCGATCGAGGATCGTCGCAACGAGGATCGCTTTCATTTCATCGACTGGACCAAGGCGGCCTTCAAGAACGTCGATGTGATCCCGCCGGGCAACGGCATCATGCATCAGATCAATCTGGAGAAAATGTCTCCGGTGATCCAGGTGCGTGATGGCGTCGCGTTTCCGGATACCTGCGTCGGTACCGACAGCCACACGCCTCATGTCGATGCACTCGGCGTGATCGCGATTGGTGTGGGCGGCCTTGAAGCCGAGAACGTCATGCTCGGGCGCGCCTCCTGGATGCGGCTGCCCGATATCGTGGGCGTCGAGCTCAGCGGCAAGCCTGGTGCCGGCATCACCGCCACCGATGTGGTGCTGGCGATGACCGAGTTTTTGCGCAAGGAAAAAGTCGTTGGCGCCTGGCTCGAATTTCGGGGTGAAGGCGCCTCGGCACTGACGCTGGGCGATCGCGCCACCATCTCCAACATGGCGCCTGAATATGGCGCCACCGCAGCGATGTTCTTCATCGACCAGCAAACCATCGACTACCTCACACTCACCGGGCGCGATGATGCGCAGGTGAAGCTGGTCGAGCACTTTGCCCGTCACACCGGGCTGTGGGCCGACAGCCTCAAGACCGCGCAATACGAGCGCACCCTGCACTTCGACCTCTCCAGCGTCGTGCGCAACATGGCCGGCCCGTCCAATCCGCATGCCCGGGTCGCGACCACTGACCTGGCTGCCAAGGGCATCGCCGGCAAGTGGGACGATGTCGCAGGACAGATGCCCGACGGCGCGGTGATCATTGCCGCGATCACCAGTTGCACCAACACCAGCAACCCGCGCAATGTGATCGCAGCCGGCCTGCTGGCGCGCAATGCCAATCGGGCCGGGCTCACCCGCAAGCCCTGGGTCAAGACCTCGCTGGCACCTGGCTCCAAGACCGTGGCCCTATACCTCGACGAAGCCGGTCTCACGAAAGAACTCGAGCAACTCGGGTTCGGCGTGGTCGCCTTTGCCTGCACCACGTGCAACGGCATGTCGGGCGCGCTCGACCCCGACATCCAACGCGAAATCATCGCGCGCGATCTCTACACGACCGCCGTGCTCTCGGGCAACCGTAACTTCGATGGCCGCATCCATCCCTATGCGAAGCAGGCCTTTCTTGCGTCGCCGCCGCTGGTGGTTGCCTATGCGATTGCCGGCACGGTTCGCGTCGATATCGAAAAGGACGCGCTTGGCACGGTCGATGGCAAGGAGATCCGCCTGAAAGACCTCTGGCCAAGCGATGCCGAAATCGATGCGGTCGTGCGCGCCTCGGTCAAGCCGGAACAGTTCCGACGGGTCTATGGTCCGATGTTCGACATCGCCCGCGAGGCGGTCGCCGCGGTCAGCCCGCTCTACGACTGGCGTGCGCAATCGACCTACATTCGTCGCCCGCCCTACTGGGAAGGCGCGCTCGCCGGCGAGCGCACGCTCAAAGGCATGCGGCCTTTGGCAGTGATCGGCGACAACATCACCACCGACCACCTGTCGCCATCGAATGCGATTCTTGCCGACAGCGCCGCGGGAGAATACCTCGCCAAAATGGGCCTGCCGGAAGAAGACTTCAATTCCTATGCCACGCACCGCGGCGACCACCTCACCGCGCTGCGCGCCACCTTTGCCAACCCGACGCTCAAAAACGAGATGGCGGTGGTCGACGGCAAGCTCAAGGCCGGATCGCTTGCGCGGGTCGAGCCCGAGGGCACGGTGATGCGCATGTGGGAGGCCATCGAGACCTATATGAACCGCAGCCAGCCGCTGATCATCATCGCCGGCGCTGACTATGGCCAGGGTTCCTCGCGTGACTGGGCAGCCAAGGGCGTGCGTCTGGCAGGTGTCGAGGCGATCGCAGCCGAAGGCTTCGAGCGCATCCATCGCACCAACCTGATCGGCATGGGCGTGATGCCGCTCGAATTCAAGCCGGGCACGACCCGCACCACGCTTGGCATCGATGGCACCGAGACCTTCGATGTCGTTGGCGCCCGTACGCCTCGCGCCACGCTCACGCTGGTGATTCATCGCAAGAATGGCGAGAAGCTTGAGGTGCCGGTGACCTGTCGCCTGGACACTGCCGAAGAGGTGTCGATCTATGACGCAGGTGGCGTTCTGCAGCGCTTTGCGCAGGACTTTCTCGAGTCATCCAGGCAGGCTTCCTGAGGATCACCATGGCCCATGTCGCACAAATCCGCATCCCAGCCACCTATCTGCGCGGTGGCACCAGCAAGGGCGTGTTCTTTCGACTGCAGGACCTCCCGGCCGCCGCCCAGGTGCCGGGCAAGGCGCGCGATGCGCTACTGCTTCGAGTGATCGGCAGCCCTGACCCTTATGGCAAGCAGACCGACGGCATGGGCGGTGCAACCTCCAGCACCAGCAAGACGGTGATCATTTCGAAGAGCAGTCGACCCGACCATGATGTGGACTATCTCTTCGGCCAGGTGTCGATCGATTCGGCCTTTGTCGACTGGAGCGGCAACTGCGGCAATCTGTCGGCGGCGGTCGGCCCGTTTTCGATTGCCGCAGGGCTGATCGACCCGGCCCGCGTGCCGCAGAACGGCGTCGCGGTCATCCGCATCTGGCAGGCCAATATCTCGAAGACCATCATCGCGCATGTGCCGATCACCGATGGTGCGGTCCAGGAGACCGGCGACTTTGAACTCGATGGCGTGACCTTCCCCGCTGCTGAAGTGCAGCTCGAGTTCATGGATCCGGCGGCCGAAGAAGAAGGTGCCGGTGGCTCGATGTTCCCGACCGGCAATGTGGTTGATGAGCTGGAGGTGCCGGGCATCGGGGTGCTCAAGGCCACCATGATCAATGCCGGCATTCCGACGATTTTTCTCAATGCCGAGCAGATCGGTCACACCGGCACCGAACTGCAGGACGCGATCAACAGCGACCCGAAAATTCTGGCCAAGTTCGAAACCATTCGGGCTTACGGCGCGGTTCGCATGGGCCTGATCAAACATATCGATGAGGCCGCCAAGCGCCAGCACACACCCAAGGTCGCCTTCGTGGCCAAGCCCTCGAGCTATGTGTCATCGAGCGGAAAGCAGGTTGGCGCGGGCGATGTCGATTTGCTGGTGCGTGCGCTGTCGATGGGCAAGCTGCATCACGCGATGATGGGCACGGCAGCAGTAGCCATCGGCACTGCGGCCGCCATCCCAGGCACGCTAGTGAACCTCGCTGCGGGTGGCGGGGCGCGCAATGCGGTGCGCTTCGGCCACCCTTCCGGCACCCTGCGCGTGGGCGCCGAGGCCACGCAGGAAGGCAGCGAGTGGGTGGTCAAGAAGGCCAGCATGAGCCGCAGTGCGCGCATCCTGATGGAAGGCTGGGTGCGGGCGCCCGGGGATTGCTTCTGATACACCAAGCGCCCCGAAAGGCGCTTGAATGCTTGCTACTGGCGGAGGGACGGGGATTCGAACCCCGGAAGGGCTATTAACCCTTACACGCTTTCCAGGCGTGCGACTTCAACCGCTCATCCATCCCTCCGAAGGCCGCGATTGTACCGCAGCCCTCTGTCTGCCCAGACGAGCGCCAAGACGAGCGCCAAGACGAGCGCCCAGACGAGCGCTCAGAGCACCTGCTTGAGTTGCTCCAGAATCGCCGGATTCTCAAGCGTCGAAGTGTCTTGCGTGATCGCTTCGCCCTTGGCCAGCGAACGCAGCAATCGACGCATGATCTTGCCCGAACGGGTCTTGGGCAGGTTGTCGCCAAAGCGCAGCTCTTTGGGCTTGGCAATCGGCCCGATCTCCTTGCCGACCCAGTCACGCAATTCGCGCGCCAGTGCAGCGGCTCCCGCCGAATCGGTCGGACGCGCACCCTTCAGCACAACAAAAGCCACAATCGCCTCGCCGCTCAGATCATCCGGCCGGCCCACCACCGCCGCTTCGGCAACCAGCGGATTGGACACCAGCGCGGATTCGATCTCCATCGTGCCCATGCGATGCCCCGACACATTGAGCACATCGTCGATGCGACCGGTGATCGTGAAATAGCCGGTGTCCTTGTTGCGTACCGCGCCGTCACCGGCGAGGTAGTAGCCCTTGAGCTCGGGCGGAAAATAACTTTTCTTGAATCGCTCGGGGTCGCCCCAGATGGTGCGAATCATCGAGGGCCAGGGCTTCTTGATCACCAGGATGCCGCCTGTGCCATTGGGCAGATCGGCACCCACTTCATCGACAATGGCGGTGGTGAGACCGGGCAGCGGCAGGGTGCAGGATCCGGGCACCAGCGGCGTAGCGCCCGGCAGCGGCGTGATCACATGCCCGCCTGTCTCGGTCTGCCAGAAGGTATCGACGATCGGGCAGCGCCCGCCGCCGATGTTCGTGTGGTACCACATCCAGGCCTCGGGGTTGATCGGCTCACCAACCGACCCGAGCAGCCGCAGGCTGGTGAGATCGAACTGCGAGGGATGCGCCTTGGGATCGGCGCCGCAGGCCTTGATCAGCGATCGGATCGCGGTGGGTGCGGTATAGAAAATGTTGACCTTGTGCCGGGCAATCATGTTCCAGAATCGGCCGGCATCGGGATAGGTTGGCACCCCCTCGAAGACCACCTCGGTCGCGCCGACCGCAAGCGGCCCGTAGGTGACATAGGTGTGGCCAGTCACCCAGCCCACGTCGGCGGTGCACCAGAACACATCGGCAGGCTTGATGTCGAAGGTCCAGCGCATGGTCAGCATGGCATGCAGCAGATAACCGCCCGAGGAGTGCTGAACGCCCTTGGGCTTGCCGGTGGAGCCTGATGTGTAGAGGATGAAGAGCGGATGCTCCGCGCCCACCCACTCGGGCTCGCAGGTGTCGGACTGGCCGGATTCGAGTTCGTGCATCCACCGGAAATTCGGTGCCCAGGCGACGTCACCGCCGGTGCGCCGATAGACCACCACATGGCGCACACCCTCGCAGCCGCCGAGCGCAAAGGCATCGACAACCGCCGGCATCAGTGGCAGCGCCTTGCCACCACGGTATTGACCGTCAGCGGCAATCACCAGCGTGGCGCCGGCATCAACGATGCGCTCCTGCAGCGATTTGGCCGAAAAGCCGCCAAAGACCACCGAGTGCGTGAGACCCAGGCGTGCACAGGCCTGCATCGCGACCACCGCCTCGATCGACATCGGCATGTAGATGATCGCCCGCTCACCTTTCTGGTGGCCAAGCGACTTCAGGCCATTGGCGAACTGGCAGACCCGCTTGTGCAGCGCCTTGTAGGTGATCGTGGAGACCGTGCCGTCGTCGGCCTCGAAGATGATCGCGGTCTTGTTCTCGACCGGCGTACCCAGGTGCCGGTCAAGGCAGTTGTAGGAGACATTGAGTTCGCCGTCGTCGAACCACTTGAAAAACGGGGCATTGCTGTCGTCGAGCGTGCGGGTGAAAGGCTTGTGCCACTGAATCTGCTCGCGGGCCAGACGCGCCCAGAAGCCTACATGGTCACGCTCGGCTTCGTCGCACAGAGCTCGGTATTGATCCATGCCAGAGATCGTCGCCTGCCTGACAAACGACTCTGGCGGCGGGAATACGCGATTTTCAATGAGTACCGATTCGATCCTTGCAGACATGAGGGGCCTCCTGTAATGACGTTTTATGCCTCAATTTGACCACGATCCGGGCGTTTCGAGGGCGTCATCACCGGCCCGTTGATGAGCGCGAACTGGCTGGCAATTGCACTTCAATCGCGTTTCAATCGACCTTCGGGCCGACTGACGCGGCGCATGTCGCTAGAATCGCGCCTGTCGGACCGATACCGTCCCTGATGATCTGAAAGAGTTTTCCCAACCATGACCTCCATTTATAAAACCAGCCTGCTGGGCAAACTGATCTTCGCCAGCCGATGGCTGCAGGTGCCGCTTTATCTTGGCCTGATCGTGGCGCAGGGCGTCTATGTCGTCCTGTTCCTGGAAGAACTCTGGCATCTGATCGGCATCCTCTGGGACCCGCAAGTGCTCAATGACACGGTCACGCGACTCGGGATCGCCGAGCGCAACAAGGAGACGGTCATCATGATCGTCGTCCTCTCGCTGATTGATGTGGTCATGATCTCTAACCTGCTGATCATGGTGATTGTCGGCGGCTACGAGACCTTCGTGTCGCGGCTGCGCCTGGAAGAGCATCCGGATCAGCCGGAATGGCTCTCGCATGTCAATGCCAACGTGCTGAAGGTGAAACTTGGCACGGCGATCATCGGCATCTCATCGATCCATCTGCTGAAGGTCTTCATCTCGGCCGGATCGCTGCCCGAACAGACCATGCTGTGGCAGACGGTCATTCATGTTGTGTTTCTGGTCTCGGCGGTCGCGATTGCCTTCATCGATCGGATCATGCTCGGCGGCCCGAAGTCTGCCGACCCTGCCGACCGGCCGCACTGATTCGCAAGCTGACCGCCCAGCGCGCCTGAAATCTCAAGTTCATTCCCTCCCGAAAGCCCTTGCCGGACTCATTTCATGCCCACGACCATCAAGCAGAACGATCTGATCGACTCGGTTGCCGCCGCGCTTCAGTTCATCAGTTACTACCATCCGGTTGATTACATCCAGCATCTGGCGCGCGCCTTTGAGCGCGAGCAGGGCCCTGCCGCCCGAGACGCAATCGCCCAGATCCTGACCAACTCGCGCATGTGTGCCGAGGGCAAGCGGCCGATCTGCCAGGACACCGGCATCGTCAATGTCTTCATGAAGATCGGCATGGATGTGCGCTGGGAGGGCTTTTCAGGATCGATCGAAGACGCCATCAACGAAGGCGTTCGCCGTGGCTACAACAACGCCGACAACCGGCTGCGCGCCTCGCTGGTTGCTGACCCGCTCTTTGAGCGCAAGAACACCAAGGACAACACGCCGGCGGTGGTTCACATGACGGTGGTGCCGGGCAATGCGGTTGATATCACTGTCGCGGCCAAGGGCGGCGGCTCCGAGAACAAGAGCAAATTCGTGATGCTCAACCCCTCCGATTCGGTGATCGACTGGGTCATGAAGACCGTGCCGACCATGGGCGCCGGCTGGTGCCCGCCGGGCATGCTCGGCATCGGCATCGGCGGCACCGCCGAAAAAGCGATGCTGATGGCCAAAGAGTCGCTGATGGAACCGCTCGACATGTCGGACCTGCTGGCCCGCGGCCCGGCCAACAAGACCGAAGCGCTGCGCATCGAACTCTACGAGAAGGTCAATGCCCTGGGCATCGGGGCACAAGGCCTCGGTGGCCTGACCACGGTGCTCGATATCAAGATCGCGATGGCACCGACCCATGCAGCCTCGCTGCCGGTGGCGATGATCCCCAACTGTGCGGCCACCCGTCATGCGCATTTCGTGCTCGATGGCAGCGGCCCGGCCTTTTGCGAGCCACCCGCACTCTCGGAGTGGCCCGATGTGCGCTGGATGCCCGATACCGAAAAGTCGCAGCGCATCAATCTCGATACCCTGACACCCGAGCAGGTCGCCGCCTGGACGCCGGGCCAGACCCTGCTGCTGTCGGGCAAGATGCTGACCGGGCGCGATGCGGCACATAAACGCATCACCGAGATGCTGGCGGCAGGCGAACCGCTGCCGGTCGATCTGCGCAATCGGGTGATCTACTACGTCGGTCCGGTCGATCCGGTTCGGGATGAGGCGGTCGGGCCCGCTGGGCCGACTACCGCCACCCGCATGGACAAGTTCACCGAGATCATGCTGGCCCAGACCGGTCTGATCGCGATGATCGGCAAGGCCGAGCGCGGGCCGGTGGCGATCGAATCGATCCGCAAGCACAAGCGCGCCTATCTGATGGCGGTTGGTGGCGCAGCCTATCTGGTGTCCAAAGCAATCAGCAGCGCGAAGGTCGTAGGCTTTGCCGATCTGGGCATGGAGGCAATCTATGAATTCGAGGTGCGCGACATGCCGGTGACGGTGGCAGTCGACTCCAAGGGCACCTCGGTCCATGACACCGGGCCGCGCGAGTGGCAGGCCAAGATCGGGCTGATCCCGGTCAAGGCCGTCTGAGACTAAGACTGAGACTAAGGCTAAGGCTCAGGGATCAGCCGAGCGCGGCGATGCCGGCCCGCGCGATCTGGGCGTCTTCGGTCGACTTCACACCCGAGACGCCCACCGCGCCGACCACATGGCCGTCGATCGTGATCGGCACCCCGCCTTCGAGCATGCCTTGCAGGACCGGTGCCGACAGGAAGGAGACGCGACCCTCGTTGATCATCTTCTCGTAGACGCCGCTGTCGCGACGGCCGAGTGCCGCGCAGCGCGCTTTTTCGGGGGCAATGTAGGCAGCAATCGGGGCGACACCATCGAGCCGGGTCAGGCCCAGCAGATGCCCGCCCTCGTCGCAGACCGCAATCGTCACCGGCCAGGCGTTTTTCACCGCCTCGGCTTGCGCGGCGGCCAGGATTTGCGCCACATCGGCGGCTTCAAGCATCATCTTGCTGATCATGGTGATTCAATCTCACAGGGATTCGGGGCGGCCGCGACGATACCACCAATGCCCCACTTCGCTGAAGCCGGGCCGCCTCGAGGCATCAGACATGCCCGCGAAGGCGATACCAGAGCAGCCCGAGGCTTTCGTGCAGCGCGATCCAGACTGTCTCGGTCGACGATGCGGTCGGCAGCCAGTCGCGCGCATCCGTGAAACCGGGCTTACCGCCCTTCCAGTCGTGGGGCGAGGCGAGCACCTTCAATCCGGCTGACTCGAAGACCGCCTGAGCGCGTGGCATGTGATAGGCGTGGGTCACCAGCACGATCGAGTCGATCCCCTGGGCGCGAAGCATTGCTGCCGAAAAACTCGCGTTTTCTGCGGTATCACGCGAGCGATCTTCGACCCAGCTGACTGCCAGACCCAAATCGTCAACCAGCACCCGGCGCATCAGCTCGGCTTCAGAATGTGTGAGCCATTCGGGCGTTCCACCCGACACCAGGATCGGCAGTCCGCTTGCTCGGGCCTGCCGCGCGCCGGCCATCACGCGCTCGAGGGTGCGCGAACTCACACGCTCGCGCATGGGCGTGAAATTGCCATCGCGAACCGCACCGCTTCCCAGAATCACGATTGCCCGCGGCGGATTCGGTGCATTGCGTGCCGCCTGCAGGGCGGTGAGCGACAGCGGACGCTGACCAGCCTCGAGGCGGCCGCAAATCAGATCTGCTGCCAGGCCGGTGGCGAGCCCCCACGCCAGCAGCAGCCCTGCCACGGTCAGACCTCGCCCGATCGCCGGCCTGCGTCGCAACATCAACAACCCAGCCAGCATCAGCAGCAAAGGCGCGGTCGGGGGCAGCAGCAAGGTTCGCAACAGCAACTTCAATTCGAAGAGATCGGGCATCGACGAAGGGGCGGCCATCAAAGGCCTGAATCGGCAAGGTGCCCGAGTGTAAGGGCAGACACAAGGAGCCAGGCCGCGCAGGCGGCATAGAATCGACCGATGGACTCCCCTGTGCCCCTTCTGCCTGACTCGCCCGAAGCGCCCGACAAGCCCGATGCCACGCAGGCGATGCATCCGTTCTCGGCGCTGCAGCCGAACCGGATCCTTGATGCCCTTGAATCGGTCGGATGGCGAGGAGATGGTCGGCTGCTTGCGCTGAACAGCTATGAAAATCGCGTCTACCAGGCCTGGCTGGAAGACGGCAGCGTTGTCGTCGCGAAGTTTTATCGACCGCAGCGCTGGAGCGATGAGCAGATCCTCGAAGAGCATGCCTTCACCGACGAGCTTGCCGACAGCGAAATTCCGGTGGTGACCCCGCTGCTTGCCGACGGCACCAGCCTGCACCACTTCGAAGGCTATCGTTTTGCGGTCTATCCGCGCCGCGGCGGTCGAGCTCCCGAACTCGAGGATCCCGACACGCTCGAGCGGATCGGCCGCTTCATCGGCCGCATCCATGCGGTCGGTGCGCGCTCAGCGTTTACCAGTCGTCCGAAGCTTGACATTGCTGCCTTCGGCACCGAGCCACGCGACTGGCTGCTCGCCCATGCCGACATTCCCGCCGATCTGCTGCCGGCCTGGCGGGCAGCGGTCGATCAGTGCCTGAGCGCAGTCGAGGCGGCGTTCGAGCGCACCGGAACGATCAGAACGATCCGCCTGCATGGCGACTGTCATGCAGGCAATGTGCTGTGGACCGACGACGGCCCGCACTTCGTCGACTTCGACGATGCCCGCAGCGGTCCCGCCATTCAGGACCTCTGGATGATGCTCTCCGGCACGACCCGCGACGCCACGCGACAGGTCAATGACCTGCTCGAGGGGTATCGCGATTTCTGCGACTTCGATCGGCGCGAGTTGCAGCTCATCGAGCCCCTGCGAACGCTGCGCCTGATCCACTACAGCGCCTGGATTGCACGGCGCTGGAGCGATCCGGCGTTTCCGGCGGCGTTTCCATGGTTTGGCACGGCGCGCTACTGGCAGGACCGCATCCTCGAATTGCGCGAGCAGCTTGCGGCGATGTCGGAGCCTGCAATCGAGATTCCCTAGCCCTTCCTTAGGCCTCAGCCGGCCAGCGCCTCACGCAGCGCGTTGAGCGCCGAGGCGTCTTCGATGGTTGTCAGATCACCCGGATCACGACCTTCGCAGACCGCCTGAATCGACCGGCGCAGCACCTTGCCCGAGCGGGTTTTGGGCAGGAGGTTGACGAAGTAAACACGGGCCGGCCGGGCGATCGCACCGAGCTGCTGGTTGACCACCGCCAGGACCGCGCCCTCCAGCGCCAGACGATCAGCACTCGATGCGGCAGCAGCAGGGTCCCGCAGGACCGCGAATCCGATCGCAACCTGCCCTTTGAGCGGGTCGGCCACGCCCACGACCGCGCACTCGGCGACTGCCGGATGGCTGTTGATCGACTCCTCGATCTCGCGGGTGCCAAGTCGGTGCCCGGCCACATTGATGACGTCGTCGGTCCGACCAAGAATGAAGTAGTAGCCCTGCGCATCGCGCACGCCCCAGTCGAAGGTGGAATAGACCTGATGACCAGGGATGCTCGAAAAGTAGGTTTTGACGAATCGTTCATCGTCTCCCCAGACGGTCTGCATGCAACCTGGGGGCAGCGGCTGCGCGATGGCGATCACGCCCTTCTGATTTGGGCCGAGTGTTTCACCGGTGTTTTCGTCAAGCAGTCGCACATCGAACCCGTACATCGGCAGGCCCGGGCTGCCCAGGCGGGTCGGCGTGTTGTCGATGCCGTGCGCCACGGTCAGAATCGGCCAACCGGTCTCGGTCTGCCAGTAGTTATCAATAATCGGCTTTCCCAGGCCATCGGAGATCCAGCTCGAGGTCGGCTCATCAAGCGGCTCCCCGGCCAGAAACAGGCTGCGCAGGCTCGACAGGTCATAGCGACTGAGCCAATGGGCATCGTGCTTCTTGAGCACCCGGATGGCGGTCGGGGCCGAGAACATCACGGTGACCTTGAAGCGTTCGACCAGCTGCCACAGGATGCCGGCATCCGGCCTGATGGGTGTGCCCTCGTACATCAGCGTGGCCATGCCACCGATCAGCGGACCGTAAACGATGTAGGAATGTCCGACGACCCAGCCGATGTCGCTGGTCGAGAAATAAGTCTCGCCGGGATTGCCGCAATAGATGTGCTTCATCGACGAGGCCAGCGCGACGGCATAGCCGCCGACATCGCGCTGCACACCCTTCGGACGACCGGTCGTCCCGGAGGTGTAAAGGATGTAGCTGGTATCGGTCGATTCGAGCCAGACCACCGGAACCAGTGCATCGAGGTGGGCAGCCCGCAAGGCCGCGTAATCGTGATCGCGCCCGGGCTCGCTGGAAAATGGGGTCAGACCCCGATTGATCATCAGCACGGCCGACGGCTTATGTGCCGACAGGCGAATCGCTTCATCGAGCAGCGGCTTGTAAGGCACGACCTTGCCGGCCCGCGAGCCGCCATCGGCGCTGATGACCAGGCGCGGCGTGGCATCTTCGATGCGCGAGCCCAGACTCATCGAGGCGAATCCGCCAAAGACGACCGAGTGGATCGCGCCGATCCGGGCGCAGGCCAGCATCGCAATGACCGCCTCGGGCACCATCGGCATATAGATCAGCACCCGGTCGCCGCGAACGACACCGAGCGACTGCATCACTGCCGCCATGCGCTGGATTTCGCCGTGGAGTTCGCCAAACGTCAGGATCCGTTCTTCGTCGGTCTCGGTGGAAACGAAGATCAGCGCCGGCTTGTCAGCCTGGGTCGGTAACCATCGATCGACCGCGTTGTGGCAAAGATTGGTCGTTCCGCCGACAAACCAGCGCGCAAACGGCGGCCGGGAATCGTCGAGCACCTGCGTGAAGGGTGTCTGCCAGTCGATGCGCTTTGCCTCTTCGGCCCAAAAAGACGCGGGATCGTCGATCGAATGGCGATAGAACTCGGAGTAGGTCATTGCGTATGCCTTTCGGAAATGGTCAGGTCGCCAGCAATCGCACGGCATCCCAGGGCAGTTCGCACTGCCAGCCGGGGCCCCAGAGCCCGGGCAAGGCGCGAATGCCTGGCCCCTTCGAGCTCGCCATCGATGGTGCGGCTTTTGCCAGATTAGTGAGCGCACCAAGTGACTGGGCGGGATCGACCGGCTGCATGCAAAGATCGATCAGCGGGCTGTCATGCTGCGCGCCTGCCTGTCGTCCGGCGGCAAGCAACGCAAAGCGCAGACCCAGACGGACCGTTTGCGAGTAAGGGCCGCAGGCGCAAAGCCAGCCTGCGTGGAGCCCATCGAGATACAGCGCGTCGGCGGAGCGAATTCCGGCTCGAAGCCGTGCGGTCAGATCGGGCATCTTGGGGGCACTCACCCGATACAGCACGGCGGGCGCGGCAGGTGTGGGGCTGATACGCGCAAGTGCCGCCTGAAACCAGACTTGCAGGGGATCCCCGGGAACGAGCCGTGGCGCGGAGGCATGCTGGGGAATCGGGAACAAGGGGCTTGACGACACAAGCGCTGCGGGTCGCGCCTCGACAGGCGCAGGCCCCGGCATCGGTCCGCTGGCAGCATCGTCGGCCGAGACGGCGCGATCATCGAGTTGCCCACGCAGCCAGACCTTTAGTTCATCGAAACCATCGCCCTTGACGACGAAACGATTGGCACCGAGCGATATAGCCCGGTCGCGATGCACCTGATCGACGGCGCCTGACAACACGACGAAGGGCAGCCCTTGCAGCCTGGCGAGAATCGAGCCCCTCACGCGCTTGAGCAACTCGAAACCGTCTATGCCAGGCATCGACAGATCGCTCAGCACAACGCCGATTGAAGGATCCAGCAGGAGAATTTCCCAGGCCTGCTGCCCGGAGTCAGCCTGAATGATCTGAAAGCCCTCGCCCAGAGTGCGCATCACGGAAGCGCGAACAAACCGGGAGTCATCGACCAGCAGAACCGCAGAGCGCGCCGACTGAGCCTCGAGCGCGGATGGCCCGGGCTGAGGGAGTGGTTGCCCTGAGGCATCGGGCGCGGCAGGCAGCAAACTCAAGGTCGTCGGGGCCGTCGGCGCGGCGTCTCACTTTGACAGCAATCCAGCATTCTCCTACGCTGCGCTGAATTAACGCCAGAGCATAGACGGATGACCTTTGCCGCCCGAATAACGGCACTCATGATCTGCGCGCTCGGAACCGGCATCACCGGGATCGCCCAGGCAGGACCGCCCCAGGACCGGGCGGTCAGGAAGTCGCCGCCCAACCAGCATACGGTCAAGGCGCCTGCGGCGAAAAACCGCGCATCGAAAGCCCTGCCCGCAAAGCCGCCGAAGCGCCCGACGTCAACAGCCGCTCGAGTTGCGACTGCGACGGCTGCGACGGCTGCTGGCACACAGATATCCGATGACGCAAAGCTCGGCAGCCCGGTGGCGATGCCGACTGCCAAAGCGCCATCGGCAATCTCCGCTTCAACGGATATTGCTGCAGAAGTGGTGTTTCGAGCGCTGTCACTGCTTGGTGTGAATTACCGCTTCGGTGGCAACAGTCCGACGGCGGGGCTTGATTGCAGTGGCCTGGTGAGACTTGTGTACAGCGAAGTCACCGGACTGAATCTGCCGCGTCGCAGCGACGATATGAGCCGGGTCGGTGGCTCGGTTGACAGATCCGAACTCCAGCCGGGAGATCTCGTCTTTTTCAACACACTGCGCATGCCCTTTTCGCATGTGGGCATTTTCATCGGCAATGGCCAGTTCGTGCATTCGCCATCGAGCGGCTCGTCGGTACGGGTAGAAAACATGAACCTGTCGTACTGGCAAAGCCGGTTCAATGGTGCAAGGCGCCTGGTTGCCGCGCAGCCGATGGCGACCCCGGGATCGGTCCTGACGGTCGACATTGACGCCTCTGGCATGGCGCGTCAGGTTGACCTTCTGGCACCGCCCGCGGCTGTGTCACCGGCGGCCAGTCCTGCACAGCGAGCACCAGACAACATGTCGCGGAGCATCCTTTTCGTCAACTGAGTGCTTCGCGGTTAATG
>CANKWX010000041.1 GCA_947487165.1 Burkholderiales bacterium | reverse complement strand
AATGTCGAGGTGCCGGTCGAAAACCTGGTCCATGAAGAAGGCAAGGGCTGGACGGTGGCCAAGTACCTGCTCGGCCACGAGCGCATGGGCTCGGGCAATGTCGGTGCCTCAAGGCGCGAGATGAAGGCGCTGCGCGCGCTCGCTGCCACCGCGATCAAGAACGGCAAGCCGCTGATGCAGGATCCGCGTTTTCGCGATCGCCTCACCCGCGCCGAGATCGAACTGCAGGCGCTCGAGCTCACTTCGATGCGCTTTCTCGACAAGATGCGCCGCACCGGCCAGCCCCCGGGTGCCGAGGTCTCGATGCTCAAGCTCAAGGGCAGCGAGATTCAGCAGTCGATCACCGAACTCATGATGCAGGCGCTCGGACCCGACGCCCAGCCCTTCGTGGGGGTAGACGAGGGCAGCGTCGATGCCTATCGCTCGCGCATGTCGCCGCGCTATTTCAATTATCGCAAGACGACGATCTATGCCGGGTCCAACGAGATCCAGCGCAACATCATCGCCAAGATGACGCTCGGACTCTGAGCCTTAGGGGTCGGGCCAGGGGGCGCACTTGCGTTGCCCCATCGGCCTGACGGACACTGTGCGACCTCGCCCGATCAAGGCTGATCGGGTCAACAGCAGGAGCAAAAAGATGGATCTGGGTTATTCCACCGAAGAAATGTCGTTTCGCAATGAAGTGCGCAGCTGGCTGGCAGACAATCTTCCGGCAGACCTGCGCGAGAAAGTCCTCGCTTATCAGCACCTGTCAAAAGAAGACCTGGTGCGCTGGCACAAGATTCTCGATGCAAAGGGCTGGGCCGTGCCGCATTGGCCGGTCGAATGGGGCGGTACCGGTTGGGACATCACCCAGCGCTATATCTTCAACGATGAATTCGGTCTGGCTGGCGCACCTGGCATCGCGCCCTTCGGCCCGGCGATGTGCGCCTCGGTGCTGATGCGCTTTGGCACCGACGAACAGAAGAATCGCTTCTTGCCGCGCATCCGCAGCGGCGACGATTTCTGGGTGCAGGGTTATTCCGAGCCGGGCTCGGGTTCAGACCTGGCCTCGCTCAAGACCCGCGCCGAGCGCAAGGGCGACAACTATGTCGTCAACGGCCAGAAGATCTGGACCACGCTCGGCCACTATGGCGACTGGATCTTCTGTCTGGTGCGCACCGACCCGAATGCCAAGATCCGCCAGGAAGGCATCAGCTTTTTGCTGATCGACATGAAGACGCCCGGCATCACCGTGCGTCCGCTGATCCTGATGGACGGCGGCCACGAAGTGAACGAGGTGTTTTTCGACAATGTCGAAGTGCCGGCCGAGAACCTGATCCACGACGAGAACAAGGGCTGGACGGTTGCGAAGTACCTGCTCGGTCACGAGCGCATGGGCTCGGGCAACGTCGGCGCCTCAAAGCGCGAACTGCAGACCCTGCGGGAGCTGGCATCCAAAGAGATCAAGAACGGCAAGCCGCTGATGCAGGATGCGCGCTTTCGCGATCGCCTCACCCGCGTCGAGGTTGAAGTCCAGGCGCTCGAGCTGACCTCGCTGCGCTTTCTCGACAAGATGCGCCGCACCGGCCAGCCGCCGGGTGCCGATGTCTCGATGCTCAAGCTCAAGGGCAGCGAGCTGCAGCAGGCGATCACCGAACTGATGATGCAGGCGCTCGGGCCGGATGCCCAGCCCTTCGTCGGCGTCGAGGACGGCCATGTTGATGAGTATCGCGCCCGCATGGCGCCGCGTTACTTCAACTATCGCAAGACATCGATCTACGCCGGATCCAATGAGATCCAGCGCAACATCATCGCCAAGATGACTCTGGGCCTGTAAGGGCGAGGACAGCACAATGGATTTCGAATTTTCAGAAGAGCAGAACCAACTGGCCGAATCGCTGCGCAAGTATCTGGCCAATGAATACGATTTCGAAAAGCGCAAGGCGATCGTCAAGTCGGCCAGCGGCGTGAGCGATACCGTGTGGGCAACCTTTGCCGACATGGGTCTGACCGCACTCGCCCTGCCCGAGGCCGACGGCGGCTTCGGCGGCGGCGCGGTTGATCTGATGGCAGCCATGGAGGCTTTCGGCGAAGCGCTGGTGGTCGAGCCCCTGCTCGACAACGTCGGCCTGGCGGCACGTCTGGTGGCACGCGGCGGATCGACTGCCCAGCGCGAAGCGCTGCTGCCGGGTGTAGTCGACGGTCGTCATCGTCTGGCCTTTGCCTATCTTGAGCCCGGACGTCGCTACGAACTCGATGCGCAGAAAACCACCGCCAAAGCACAGGCCGGCGGCTGGGTGCTCGATGGCGAGAAGTCGGTGGTCATTGGTGCGCCGTCTGCGCGCGTGCTGATCGTGTCGGCCCATACCGCCGGTGTGGCCGGTCAGCCCGATGGCACGAGCCTGTTCCTGGTCGATGCCGACGCGGCAGGGGTGTCGATCAACGCCTGTCGCACGGTCGATGGCCAGCGTGCTGCCGACGTCACCCTCACCGGTGTGAAGCTGCCTGCTGAGGCCCTCATCGGGACGGCGGGCGGTGCACTGCCGCTGATCGAAGAGGCGGTTGATTTCGCTACCGCCTTGCTGTGTGCCGACGCGATCGGCACCATGAAGAACGCCAATGACGCGACCCTCGAGTACCTGAAGAACCGCAAGCAGTTTGGTGCGCCGATCGGCTCGTTCCAGGCACTTCAGCACCGCATGGTCGACATGTATGTGGTGTGCGAGCAGGCCCGCTCGATGGCGATTTTTGCCGCTGCCAAGGTCGACGAAGGTGGCGATGCCGGTGCCCGCAAGCGCGCGGTGTCGGCCGCCAAGGTCAAGATCGCCGATGCGGCGCGTCAGGTCAGCCAGGAGTCGGTGCAACTGCACGGCGGCATGGGCATGACGGAGGAGCTGAAGGTCTCGCACAACTTCCGTCGTCTCACGATGATCGCGCAGCGCTTCGGCGATGCCGACCATCACCTTGAGCGCTACGCCGCCAACGACTGAGGCGCGGGCCATGAAGCTCGCCAAGCAGCATCTGGATGTGGGGCTGTTTGCCCGCGAGATCGAACCGCAGTTCGACTTCTGGGGAACCAGGGTCGGTCTGAATTTCGATCATATGCTCAAGCTTGGCGGCGGCATGCAGCAGCACCGGTTTGATGTGAACGGATCGGTGCTCAAGGTGAATCATTCGCGCGATCCGCTGACCGAGACGCAGGCCTCGGGCATCGTCGGTCTGCGAATTGCCAGGCCGGGGCTCGATGCGCCGGCACTGATGACCGATCCCGACGGCAATCCCCTGTCGCTGGTGCCCACCGGCCATGAAGGGGTGGTTGGGCTTGGTATCGAGCTGCGGGTGAACAATCGTGATGCGCATGATCACTTCTGGCGCGAGGTGATGCAGTTCGCCTCGCCCTCACCGGGGGTTTATGTGTGCGGCGATACGCGCATCCTGGTGATTGAAGAGGGCAAGGTCGGGCGCTCTGAGAGCTGGCGTGGCAACGGCTGGCGCTATATGACCGTGCAGATCACCGATTGTCTGGCCGAACATGCCGGCGTGCTTGAGCGCGGCGGCACCGAGGGTGCTGCCCCGCGCCGCATGGGGGAGGTGGCGGTGATCTCTTTCGTGCGCGACCCCGATGGCAACTTCATTGAGCTCTCGCAGCGGGCGTCGCTGCTCGGCGGCTTGTCGGTCTGAGGCGTTGCAGCGCCTCGAGCACGCTCCGTCATGCCGAACGGCTGCCGTTAAACGTCAAAGTTCGGGGACACTCATCAGGCCTATACGATGCGCAAACGGGAGTTTCACGCAACCGCCTTACAGCCATTCGGTTTTGTGACGCGTTCAGTTGATGCCGGGAACTTGGCCAGTTTGGACGCCGGGCGTCGAGGGCGAGTAACAAGTTCTCCGTCACAGTTCGGGCAATGACCAACCAAGGTGCCCTCGGCACATGCTGCGCAGAACGTGCATTCAAACGAGCAGATGCGAGCCTCAATTGAGTCGGGCGGAAGGTCTTTATCGCAGCATTCGCAGCTTGGGCGCAATTGAAGCATGTCGCGGTCCTATTTTTTATTCATGCTCGCCTGATCCCTGACGTAAGGTGTTTGTCGCAGGCAGGCCACTTTGATGGAGCTATCAGGGCGCATGTTGGTCCGAATACGCTTACCCACTTACAAGTAGTGCGCCGATGCCCGGCAAACAAGGCCGGACTCGTTGAAGAAGAACACTTCAATTGCCTGCCCCCGAACACTTTCGTAGTGAATTGCCACGCTGTCGGCTCCAACATAGGTTGTAAGCAGGGTAAAGCGCAGTTCAGGCCGCAGTGCCAGCGCCTTCGCCCAATACGCAGCCACGGCGGGTTTGCCGACAAGTACCCCTGATGCCTCCTGCACAACTGAGGCAATACGGGGCGAGGACATGACGAAGTCCTCGCTGTAGTGCCCAAGGATGCGCACAAGATCATGGCTGTTCCATGCCTCGATCCATTCGTGCGCAAACAGATCAGCCTGCTCTCGAGAAATCACTCTGCATCTCCGGTTCTCGTGCGGCCTGCCTTTGGCTCTCAGGTTGAGCGAGCGCTTAGGCAGCGGATTTTGCACGGGCGATGGGACCTTTTGCCAAGCGCTCAGCCATGCGTGTTTGCCAGCCTGGCCCGGTGGCACGCCACCTCTCAAGAACCTTTGGGGGCAGGCGAAGGCTGATGAGTTGGCGAGGGTTTTCTGAGCGGGGGCGACCACCCTTGTTCACGACTGCCCGGGCGAGCAATTCATCCGTCAGTTCAGGCAGTTCCTTGTACTCGTGCGGCTTGATCTGATGCGCGTCTACGCGCGCCATGTCAGAGCCCAAAGTACGGCGCGAGGCGAGTTTGCTCACGATCATTAGCCTTTCTCATGCGCATTCAGCGCTCGCCGATAAGCGGCCGCACCCCACAGACCTATTTGGGCAGATGCACCGCACCGCCGACGGTGAGCGACTCAATTCGCGCGGCGTCGTAGCCAAGTTCTTCGAGCACCTGCCGGCCATGTTCGCCCAGCCAGGGGGCGGGTTGCGGCACATGCGCCTCGCCGCCCTTGAAGCGTGCCGCACCGCGCAGCAGACGCACCCGACCGAGTTCGCCATGATCGACTTCGACGATGCTGTCGTTGTGCAGGACCTGCGGGTCGGTCAGCACGTCGTCATGCTCGTTGACGCGCCCGATCGGTGTGCCGGCGGCGCGCATTCGGGCCACGCACTCGTCGGTGTCCTGTTGTGCGGCCAGCGGCTCGAAGATCGCTCGGAGTTCGGGGCCGTGACGCGCGCGCATCGGCGTGGTGGCAAAGCGCGGGTCCTCGGCGATTGAAGGGTCGCCGAAGCCTTCGCACATCGATTCGAACTCGTCTTGCTGCGGGGCCATGATCGCGACGAAGCCGTCGCGGGTCTTGTAGGGCCGCATGGTCATGCCGACGCGCGGAAAGCGATCGGGCGGTGAGTCCATGAAGAGGTGGTTGTACATCGCATCCGGCCACTGGAAGGCGAGTGCGGCATCGAGCATCGAGACCTCGACCCGACCGCCCTTTCCGGTGCGGCTGCGAGCGAGCAGGGCCGCGGTGACCGCCTGGGCGGCAGTCAGGCCGGTGAGCTTGTCGCACAGCAGGGTCGAGACCAGCGCAGGATCCTGGGTTTCGCGTTCGCGGTGCGACGCACACATGCCCGAAACCGCCTGGATCACCGCGTCATAGACCCGCCCCTCGGCATAAGGGCCGGTTTGCCCGAAACCGGTGATCGACAGATTGACCAGCGTCGGATTGAGGGTGGCCAGGGTCTCGGCACTGAAACCGAGCCGGTCCATGGCACCCGGCCGGAAGTTTTCGACCAGCACATCGGCGCGACGAATCAGGTCGGTGAGAACCTCGCGGGCGGCGGGTTGCTTGAGGTCGAGCACGATCGATCGTTTGCCGCGATTGGCAGCGATGAAGGTGGCCGACATCTGGCCCTTGGCCGGTCCGATACGTCGGCTGAGGTCGCCGCCAGGGGTCTCGACCTTGATCACTTCGGCGCCCTGGTCGGCCATGATCGCTGTGGCGATCGGGCCGGAGACCACGGCTGAGAGGTCGAGGACGCGGATGCCTTCGAGAGGTTTCATGGTGTGTTTGTCTGCAGGGATCAGAGCTTGACCAGGTCGCCGCTATCGCTCAATACGGGCTCCAGGCATTGCCCTGAAAGGCGGGATCCGCCCAGTTGGGCGCCATCATGCGGTAAGACGGGTAGGTGGCAGGGTTGGTATTCATGAATTCGACATTCATGCCGGTGCAGCCACATCCGATGACGAGCAGGAAGACGGCGAGAGTGAGGCTGGCGCAGCGGCGCAGTGAGTGAGTCATTTGAACACCTTGAGTGGAGCCCGCTAGGTTAACCCATACCCGATGCGGACATCGAGCGTGTCGGGGGCGGCGTAAAATCGGTTGATCCGGGCGCGCCGTTCCGGTCAATGCACACTGCACAGTGCCGCTACAGGGGCTTTCTGACCATGCCGCCTTTGCCCGTCGATCTCGGCATCATCGAAGGCTACTATGGCCGGCCCTGGAGCTGGCCGCAGCGCTCGCAGGTCATCACGACGCTCGCAGCGCACGGCTATCGATTCTTTCTCTACGCGCCCAAGGCCGCCGGCCTCTTGCGACGGGGGTGGCGCGATCCGGTGCGCGAATCCGACCTTGATGATCTGGCGGCGTTTGCCGGGCACTGCCGTTCGCTTGGGGTTCGCTTCGGTGTCGGCCTGTCGCCTCACGAATTCGACGACGCCACGGACAGCCCCGACTGGGGCCGGCTGGCGGCGCGCCTGCAGCTGCTCGACTCGGCGGTCGGGCTGGATGAACTCGCGCTGCTCTTTGACGATATCCGCGGCGATGATCCGACGCTCGCCGCCCGTCAGGCCACGATCGCGGCTTTCGTGGGCGAGCGAACGCAGGCCGGGCGGTTCTATGTCTGTCCGAGCTACTACAGCGACGATCCGGTGCTCGATCGGGTGTTCGGCCGTCGACCGCAGGGCTATCTCGAGCAGTTGGGGCGTCTGCTCGATCCGGCGGTGGCGGTCTTCTGGACCGGCGAGGCAGTGTGCTCGCGCGAATACGGCGCGGCGCATCTGCGCGGGCTGGCTCAGACGCTCGGGCGCAAGCCGGTGCTCTGGGACAACTATCCGGTCAACGACGGCCAGCGGATGTCGCAGTCATTGCACCTGCGCGCCGCAACCGGACGGCCTGCGTCCAATGCACCGCTGCTGGCCGGCCATGCGATCAACCCCGCGCTGCAGCCTGTCCTCGGATGCATTCCGGCGATGACGCTGGCTGCGCGCTATCGACTGGGCGACGATCGCTATGCCTACGGCGCGGCGCTGCGCCAGGCCAGCCGCGAGGTGCTCGGCGAGTCGCTGGCCGAGCAGGTGGTGGGTGATCTGATTGCCTTGCAGGACACCGGTCTCGATCGCCTGGGCGAGCAGGCTTCGGTGCTGCGCGCACGTTACGCCGCTCTTGACCACGACGGCGCCCGCGAGATCGTGGCCTGGCTCGACGGTGACTGGCGGATCACCGACGAGATCGTGCGAACCCAGTAGCGGGCTGCAGCGCGCCGGTCAGACCGCTGGCTTGACCCAGGTAAAGAGGCGCATCGGCGGAATGTTGAGCAACTCCCACTCGCGCTTGGGTTCGCCCAGATAAGGGATGGTGCGGTCAGCCACGCGCGGCGTCCATTGATAGGCGACAAAGCGTCCGCCCGGGGCCAGCGACGCGGCGATCGCGGCGGCAATCCGGTCACCGACCTCGACCGGCATGGTCGAAAACGGAATGCCCGAGATGATGGCATCGGGCGCCGGCAGGCGATGCGCGGCGATCAGTTCGGCCAGTTTTTCGGCGCTGGCGCATTCGGATTGCAGGCGCGCATCGATCACATTGCGGCGCAGATGCTCGTGACACTCGGCATTCATCTCGATGGTAAGCAGCCGGGCCTTGGACGACATCTGACCCAGCAGGATGCGGGTGCTGCCGCCGGTGCCGGGGCCGAGTTCGACGACGCACTTGGCCTCGTTTACCCGGGCATTTCTTGCGGCTCGGCCGATCAGAAACCTCGAACTCGGCACGATTGCCGCGGTGGCATTCGGGTCGCGAAGGAAGGCCTTCAGAAATTCAAGCGCATCGGAGAGGCTGTTTGCCGATGAGGTCGGCAGGGATGAGGCCGGGTTGTCGAGTTGACGCATTCTGGCTCCTGAAAAATGTCTGCAATGAACGGCCATTGCAGACGCAAGACAATTTTTCGCAGAATGCCAGCCGAAGATGACGGTTTTGCGGTGGTCAGGGCGCCTGCAACAGCAGGCCACAATCGGCGTCGAGTTCGTCGGCGCTGGCGGCAAGCGGGTCGCGCGGTGCCAGCCGGTGGGTGAGAACGAGCCTCGCGAGCGTGGCTCGCTGAGGCAGCCGGGCCTGAAGCGCCTCCCAGCGCAGTCCGGCCATGGTGACCACGTGATACAGGCCGGAGGCCGCCTGACGGGCCAGATGCGCATGGTCGTGGGCTGCAGCATCGGCGGCCAGCGCGAAGGCGCGGTCGATCACCTGTGCCTGCGCGGTGGCGATCTCGGGGCCGGCGGGCTCGCCATCGGCGATCAGGGCATCGACATGGGCACGCAGCGCCGGCAGCGCGTTGTCGCGCCGGATGGCGCGCAGCACGTCGAGGGCCACGATATTGCTGGTGCCCTCCCAGATCGAGCCGAGGTGCGAGTCGCGCAGCAGTCGGGCGTCCGACCATTCTTCGATATAGCCGCAGCCGCCGCGCACTTCCATCGCGTCGCCAGTGACCCGCCGCGCGTCGCGGCAAGCACGGAACTTGATCAGCGGCGTCAGGATGCGGGCCAGCGCGGCAGCACCGGCCTCGCCGGCGTCGGCGCGTGCCAGTGCTTGGGCGGTCTGAAAGACCATGGTGCGGGCTTGCTCGGTCGGCAGCATCATCTTGAGGAGCTGGCGGCGCATCAGGGGCAGCTCGATCAGCGGCTTGCCGAAGGCCACCCGGTGGCGGGCCACATGCAGTGCTTCGGTGAGCGCACGGCGCATCAGACCGGCCGCCCGCACGCCATTGGACAGCCGCGAGTTGTTGACCATGTCGGCCATCTGCTGAAAGCCGCGACCGCGCTCGCCGACCAGCCAGGCAGTGGCGCCTTCGAGGCGGATCTCGCCGCTGGCCATTGAGCGCGTGCCGAGCTTGTCTTTGAGGCGCAGGATGCGATAGGTGTTGGGCGTGCCGTCGGGCAGGGTGCGCGGCAGCAAAAAGAGCGAGACGCCCTTGAGGCCGGGGTGCGTGTCGGGCGACTCACTGCGGGCCAGCACCATCGCAAAACCGGCGTCCGGGTTGGAGCAGAACCACTTGTCGCCGTGCAGCGCCCAGCTCGCGTCGGATTGCTGCCGCGCCAGGGTGGCGGTGCTGGCAACGTCTGAGCCCGCGCCCTGCTCGGTCATGAACATCGCGCCCTGGTGCAGGGCATCGAAGTCGAGGGCGGTCAGCAGCGGCAGGCAGCGTTCGATGAGTTCGGGCTCGCCATAGCGGCGCAGTGTGCGGGCGAGCGAGTCGGTCATAGAGACCGGGCAGCACAGGCCGAATTCGGCCTGCACCAGCAGATAGGTCAGGGCATATTTGGCGGCAGCCGGCATGGCCTGCGGCCAGCCGAGCACGCCCGGGCGGTGCGACATCGCTGCCAGACCGAGATCGCAATAGGCGATGCGCTCCATCTCGACATAGGCCGGATGCTTGATGACCCGTGATTCGTCGGCGCCCCGGCGGTTGCGCACCGACAGGGTCGGCGGATGCTTGTCGCTGATCGAGGCGAGTTCGTCGAGCGGCCCGCCGGCCAGTGCGCCGAGCCGGTCGAAATGCGGCTCGAGATGCGCAAAGAGCGCCGGCGGCAGATAAAGGCCGAACAGCGCTGCGGCCATCGGATCGGCCCGATAGAGGTTGCTGCCGCGGGCATCGGGGATGGCATCAGCCCCGACCGCCGCGGGGGCGGTCGCGTGAGCCGGGCTGCGGGGGCTGCTCAGATCCATGGCGCAGTCCGCCTCAGTCGACGATTGCGCCCGAGGCCTTGACGATCGGGCCCCAGCGGTCACGGTCGGTCTTGATGACCTTGGCGAATTCCTCGGAGGTGCTGGTCCACTGCTCGAAGCCGGCGGCCGACATGCGCTCACGGATTTCGGGCGAGCGGATGGCCTGGATGAGCGACTCGTTGAGCTTCTGGGCGATCGGCTTGGGAATGCCGGCCGGTCCGACGATGCCGAACCACAGGTCGCTGCCGACATCGGAAAAGCCTTTGACGCCCGACTCGGCCATGGTCGGGATCTGCGGGTAATAAGGTGAACGCTTGTCGCTGCTGACCGCGAGCACGCGCACCCGACCGGCATTGGCCGAGGGCATCGCGGTGATCGGGATATCGAACATGAAGGTAATGTTGCCGGCGATCACATCGGCCAGCGCCGGCGCGCTGCCCCGGTAGGGGATGTGCTGCATCGGCGCACCGGTGACCACCTTCAGCGCTTCGCCCGAGAGGTGGTTGGACGATCCATTGCCGGCCGACCCAAAGGTGACCTTGCCGGGATTGGCTTTGGCATAGGCCACCAGTTCGGCGACGGTGGTGACCGGAATTTTCGGATTGACCACCAGCACGTTCACATAGCGCAGCGCCAATGTGAGCGGGGTGAAGTCGCGGGTGGTGTCGTGCGGCAGTCGCGCGCCGTAGAGATGCGGATTGATCGAGTGCGTGCCGGTGGTAGCCAGGCCGATGGTGTAGCCGTCGGGTGCCGATTTGGCGATGCGGTCCATCCCGATCGAGGCGCCGGCACCCGGAACGTTCTCGACGACCACCGGTTGACCCAGGATCTCGGAGAGCTTTTGTGCGACCGGGCGCGAAAACGAGTCGGTCGGGCCGCCGGGGGGGAAGGGCACGATCCAGCGCATCGGCTTGCTGGGGAAGGTGGCGGCGGTCTGAGCGTGGGCCGGGCGCGCCAGCAGGCCCGCGCCGACTGCGCTCATTCCACTTACTGCGCCGAGCGCGCCGGCGCTCAAGGATCGGACCACCGTCCGGCGCATCGGGTGAATCATCGGCTGGTCGGCGTCTGGGGTCGGGGCTGGCGTCGTGGGGCTCATTCCTGGGTGTTTCTCAATCACGAGTCTCTCCTGTCGGTGTCCGGTAACTGGTGTCGGGATGGCGGGCGTTCTGGTCATTCGAAGGGCAGCTCATCCCACCAGGGATAAAAGCCCGGCATATCGGTCGAGACCTTGTTCGGGAAGGCCGGGGCGCGCTTGTCCAGGAAAGCGGCGACGCCTTCGCGCACATCGGCCGACTGGCCGCGCGACTGGATCGCCCGGCTGTCGATGCGGTGCGCCATCATCGGATCGGCGGCGCTGGCCATGCGCCACAGCATCTGGCGGGTCATGGCAACCGAGACCGGCGCGGTGTTGTCGGCGATCTCGCGGGCGAGCGCACGGGCAGCCGGCAGCAGGTCTTCCGGGGCGTGCAGCGATCGGACAAGCCCCTCGCGATGGGCTTCGGCCGCATCAAAGACCCGACCGGTGAAGCACCACTCGAGCGCCGATTGCATGCCGACCAGCTTGGTGAGGAACCAGGTCGAGGCCGCCTCGGGGGTGATGCCGCGGCGCGCAAACACGAAGCCGAAGCGCGCGCCGGTCGAGGCCATGCGGATGTCCATCGGCAGTTGCATGGTCATCCCGACACCGACCGCAGCACCATTGACGGCGCCGATCACCGGCTTGAGGCTGCGAAAGATACGCAGGGTGACCAGACCGCCGCCGTCGCGATAGACGTCGCCCACGCGGGTCTCTTCGCGCGCCGATTCGGCGCGATTGGCGTAATCGAAGGTTTTGCCGCCGGCCGACAGGTCAGCCCCGGCACAGAAGGCGCGCCCGGCGCCGGTCACGATCACGACCCGGACCGCGTCGTCGGCGTCGGTGGCATCGAAGGCCGCGATGATGTCGTCACGCATCTGCGTGGTGAAGGCATTCATCTTCTCGGGACGATTAAGCGTGATCGTGGCGATGCCGTCGGTGACGTCGTAGAGCAGGGTTTCGAAGGTCGGGTTGGGCATGACAGGGGTCTCCGGATGAATGGGGGATCGTCGGAAGCGATCGTCTCAATCTCCGATTATCGCCGGTTTGTGCGCCGAGGGCCGGGAGCGGGCGCTGGCGGCCCGGGCTGGCTACACTGCGAGCTTTGATCCAGAACCTTGCAGGGAGTATCAGCCATGAGCATCAACCGACTCGGCGTCATCGGCGCCGGCACCATGGGCAACGGCATCGCTCAGGCGTGTGCGATCAGCGGCATCGAGGTGGTGATGGTCGACATTGCCCAGGCGGCGGTCGACAAGGGTCTCGCGACCGTGGCCGCCAGCCTGGAGCGGCTGGTCAAGAAGGAAAAAATGAGCCAAGCCGACTGCGATGCCGCGCTGGCGCGCATTCGCGGATCGGTCAGCTATGACGATCTCAAGGGTCTGCCGCTGGTGATTGAAGCGGCCACTGAAAACGAGCCGATCAAGGTCAAGATCCTCAAGCAGCTCGATGGCCTGCTCGCGGCCGATGCCATCATCGCCACCAATACCTCGTCGATCTCGATCACCCGGCTGGCGGCCTCAACCCAGCGCGCCGACCGCTTCATCGGCCTGCATTTTTTCAATCCGGTCGCGATGATGGCGCTGGTCGAACTCATTCGCGGTCTGCAGACCAGCGATGAGACCCTGGCGGCAATGCAGTCGCTGGTGTCGCGGCTCGGCAAGACACCGATCACCGTTCGCAATTCGCCGGGCTTCGTGGTCAACCGCATTCTGGTGCCGATGATCAACGAGGCCTTCTTCGTGCTCGCCGAAGGCATGGCCAGCGCCGAAGATATCGATGCCGGCATGAAGCTCGGCTGCAATCAGCCGATCGGGCCGCTGGCACTCGCCGACCTGATCGGCCTGGACGTGGTGCTCGCCGTGATGGAGGTCTATGTGACCGAATTCGCCGACTCGAAGTACCGGCCCTGCCCGCTGCTCAAGGAAATGGTCGCGGCCGGTCGTCTGGGTCGCAAGACCGGTCGTGGCGTCTACACTTACTGACCGGCGCCGGACCGCGCCGGGCTCAGCCTGACCCTGAACCACCCGCCATTTCACAGGAAGCCCACCGTGACCTCGACATCTTCTGCTGCAACGCCTCCGATCGATCGCGCCGCCTTCGAGGCAAGGCTGGTGCGCGAGGGGTATCTCGAATCCGAAGTCAAGACCATCGAGGCCGGCAAGGTGGTCGGCGAGCACAGCCACGACTTTGACGTGCTGGCGCTGGTGCTCGACGGTGAAGCCACGATCGCCTGCGGCCCGGTGCCGCAGACGTTTCGGGCTGGCGATATTGTCGAAGTGGCCGCGGGTGTGGTGCACACCGAGCATTACGGTCCGCAGGGATATACCTTCCTGGTGGGCCGCCGCCGGTCCTGATCTGAAAAAACTGAGCCGAACCTGAGCCGAACCCCCGGCTCAGTCGGTCGCCACGATCACCTTCCCCAGATGGCTCATCGATTCGGTGGCCTCATGGGCGCCGGCGATGTCATCAAGCGAAAAGGTCTTGTAGAACTGGTGGTGAAGGCTGCCCGCCTCGAGCGCGCGGGTGATCCAGGCGGCGGCCTCGTCATGGGCAGCGCGTGACATTGCATAGACCAGCACGAAGCGTGCGGTGAGGTCTTTCGAGAGCATCGGCCAGAACGGAATCGCAGGGTCCGGCACCGCATCGGAGGCATAGCTTGCAATCGCGCCGCCGGTCTTGAGGGCGGCCACATTGGTGGCGAGGTTGGCACCGAAGGCCACCTCGACCACCCGGTCGACGCCGGCTTGCGAGCCGGTGATCTCGGCAAGGCGTTGCGCGACCGGCTCGCTGCGATAGTTGATGACCTCATGGGCGCCGGCCTCGCGGGCGCGGGTGGCCTGCTCGTCGCGGCTGACGGTGGCAATCACACGGGCACCTTCGAGGCGGGCGATCTGCACTGCATACCAGCCGACCGATCCTGCGCCGCCGGTGACCAGCACCGTCTTGCCGGCGACTGGGCCATCGGCCATCACGCAGCGGTGCGCGGTCATCGCCGGGATGCCCATGCAGGCGCCGGCGTCAAACGAGGTGTTCTCGGGCAGCCGCACCGCCTTGTGCTCGGGCACCACCGAGTATTGCGCAGCCGTTCCCCAGAAGCGCCCGAGCGTGGCTTCGTAAACCCAGACCCGCTCGCCGATGCGCGCACTCGGCACGCCCGCGCCGACCGCGTCGATGATGCCGGCGCCATCCTGATGCGGGACCACGAAGGGGAACGGCATCACGACATTGCCGCGGTGTCCGCCACGCTGCTTGGTGTCCGACGGATTGACTGCAGAACGGTGGATCCGCACGCGGACTTCGCCTGCGGCCGGTTCGGGTGTCGGGCGGTCGCCCACGGTCAGTACCTCGCGGGCGGGACCCTTGCGCTCATACCAGGCGGCTTTCATGGTGTGTTCCTCAAAGTGGGGATGGTCGGGCGCGTGTGTGCGCCCGGCAGATCGAAAAGAACAGGGTCAGGCCGGTGATCGGGCCGAGCGGTGCGGGCGTCGCGCGACCGACTCGCGTCGGCGGGTCAGACCGAGACGAGTGCGGCGACCGGATAGAGCAGCCCGAGCCCGGTGGTGATTGCCTCGAGCAGCGCGCGGCCTCGCGCCAGCGGGGAATCGAGCAGCAGGAAATGGTCGAACGTATCGACGCTGACGAGGGTTGCTCGCAGTGGCTCACGCGGGCTGTCGGAGCGCTGCAGATCGGCGCAGTCGCGCGATTCGACCTCGACCAGGCGATAGGCGTCGCGTTCGCGTTCGGCGCGCGATCGGCCGCAGGTCTCGACCACCGACAGCGCGACCGCTGTTTCTCGGCTGCGACCGAGTGGCGGCGCCTGGCCTGACCGGTTTGGCTCGGCGGTGCACAGCTCGCGCAGTTGTGCGGCGAGCAGATCGGCATCGACACCGGCCTGCAGTCGCAGGGCGATACGGTGGCTGGCTGGGGCCGCAGATGATGGCCGATGGTGGCGAGGTGGCATAGCCGCGAGACTCGCACAGGCCGTGCAGCCAGGCTGTGAAGAAATGCGTGTTCATGTCGTCGGCCCACAGGTCTGCAGGGCCGATCCCGACAGCCGACGGACCGATCCATTACCGGGCGCGGCGCTTGAACGGCAGGCTGCTGGTGAGGCCACCGTCGACCGCAATCGCCTGGCCGTTGACATAGGAGGCATCGTCGCTGGCCAGAAACAGCGCCATCGCGGCGATCTCCTGCGGCAGGCCGAAGCGCTGCAGGGGGTTGATCTGGCCGAGCTTGTCCTGGCTGCCGGCGGCTCGCGCCCGATCGAAGATCGGCCGTGTCATGCCGGTTTCGATCAGGCCGGGGCAGATCGCATTGACCCGCACACCGGTGCCCCAGTAGGTGTTGGCGCCGGTCTGCACCAGGCTCACCACGCCGGCCTTGCTGGCGCTGTAGGGATTGCCGCCGGCGTTGGCGCGAAGGCCGGCGACCGATGCAGTGCAGATGATCGATCCGTGCCCCTGTGCCGCCATGTGCGCGCCGGCATGCTTGAGCGCCAGAAAAGGGCCGATCAGATTGACCCGCAGGACTTCCTGCCACTGGGCAACCGTCTGCTCCGACATCGGCACGTCGCCGCCGCTGATGCCGGCGTTGGCATAGAAGACCTCGAGGCCGCCGAGTTCGGCGACTGCGCGTGCGACCAGCGCCTGCACGTCGGCCTCGTTGCCGACATCGGCAGCTGCCGCGATCGCCTTGCCGCCGTCGGCGACGATCATGGCCACGGTCTCGCTGACCGACTCGATGTTCTTGTCGACCGCCAGCACGGCTGCGCCTTCGGCGGCAAAGAGCCGCGCCGAGGCGCGTCCGATGCCGCTGCCGGCGCCGGTCACGATGGCCCGTTTTCCGGCCAGCCGCTTGCCGGCGTGCGCCGGGTCGCCGCCGATCGTGATGCCGCCTGTGGGGGTAGAGGAGGGCGTGGTTGAGGCAGCGCTTGCGGGATGATCAGGATTCATTGCCATGTCAACCTCCGTCGTGTCAGGCCCTGTACGATACCGGGATGAATCCTTCCAGCCAAAGCAACGCCCTCACCGACGCAGAGATCGAGACGCTCGAGGAGCGTCTGTCTGCGATCGATCCCGATGATTCGATGGCCGTCGAAGAACTCGATGGCTTTTGCGCCGCGCTCGCGTGTTCGCCCGAGCCGATCGCACGCGAGGAGTGGCTGCCGCTGGTGCTCGGTGAGTCCGATCGCGCCGAGCGGGCGCTGCGCGGCGAAGGCGACGATGCCTCGCTGCTGCGGCTCATCGATCGGCATCGCGAATCGGTGGCCGCCATGCTCTTCGAGGGCGAGGGTTTTGCGCCGATCCTGGCCTATGACGACGATGGCCGGGCCTGGGGCAATGCCTGGGCGATCGGCTTTGCGCGCGGGATGTCCTTGCGCCCGGATGCCTGGTCGGCGCTCGAGGACGACGATGACTATGCCGATGCGCTCGAGCCGGTCATGCGCCTGCTGGCCGATGCCCAGCGCAGCATGGAAGAAGACGACGACGAGTCGGACGAAGCAGTCAGCGACGATTTTGACGACGATGACACCGACTACGAGCCGATTGCCGATAGCGAGCGCGAGGCGGTGATCCATCAGATGCTCGACGGCATGCAGGATGTCTATGACTTCTTTGCCGAGGCCCGAGCGCGCGCGTTGTCGCCGGCGACGCTGCGTCGCGATCAGCCCAAGGTCGGTCGTAATGACCCCTGCCCGTGCGGGAGCGGTCGCAAGTTCAAAAGCTGTTGCGGCGCCGATAAGGCCGACTGATCCGGGCTGATTTCCTGATTACGAAAGCCGCGCTTCGCTCGTCCGGCGCCTGGCCCGGCTAGACTGCAGTCATGCAAGACGGTATCGATTCGCGCTACGCTTGGCTCAGGCTGTCGGTCACGCTCACGCTCATGACCATCGGCGCAACCGGCATGTTCGTCATCAGCGTGGCATTGCCGGCGGTTCAGGCCGACTTCGGCATCGATCGGTCCAGCGTCTCGACCTCCTACACCCTGCTGATGATCGGTTTCGGCCTCGGCGGCATCCTCATGGGGCGCCTGGCCGACCGCTTCGGTGTTGCGGTGCCGGTGGCCATCGGCGCCGTCGGTCTGGGGGGCGGTTTCATCGCGGCCGGGCTGGCGCCGGGCATTGTCTCCTTCAGTATCGTGCACGGCCTGCTGATTGGTCTGCTCGGCACCTCGGCCACGTTTTCGCCGCTGGTCGCCGATACCTCGCTGTGGTTCGAGCGCCGACGCGGGCTGGCGGTTGCGATCTGCGCCAGCGGCAATTATCTGGGTGGCGCCTTCTGGCCGCCGATCGTTCAGCACTACATCGAAACCGTCGGCTGGCGACAGACCTACATGGGCATCGGCGTGATGTGCCTGCTCACGATGTTGCCGCTGGCCATGCTGCTGCGGCGCCGCCCGCCGGGCGTCGTCCAGGCGGCGCAAGCCGTTCAGGGTAATACCGCTGCCTCGCCGGTGGCGGCGGCCGCCTTGTCGTCGCAGGCCGGGCAGACCGCGCAGCTGCGCCCGCTTGGCATGTCGCCTGCCGCCTTGCAGACCCTGCTGTGCATCGCCGGCGTCTCCTGCTGTGTCGCGATGGCGATGCCGCAGGTCCATATCGTGGCCTATTGCAGTGACCTCGGCTTCGGCCCGGCACGCGGCGCGCAGATGCTGGCGCTGATGCTCGGATTCGGCGTCATCAGCCGGCTGGCATCGGGCTGGATCTCCGATCGCATCGGCGGACTGCGCACGCTGCTGCTCGGCTCGATCCTGCAGGGACTGGCGCTGCTCCTTTTTCTGCCCTTTGACGGGCTGGCGTCGCTGTATGTGATCTCGGCGCTCTTTGGCCTCTTTCAGGGCGGCATCGTGCCTTCATACGCCCTGATCATCCGCGAAAACTTCCCGCCCTCTGAGGCTGGCGGCCGCGTCGCTGTGGTCATCAGCTCGACGCTGCTCGGCATGGCGCTGGGCGGCTGGATGTCGGGTGCGGTTTTCGATTACACCGGCTCCTATCACGCGGCCTTCATCAATGGCGTGGCCTGGAACCTGCTGAACCTGACCATTGCGATTCTGCTGCTGCGTCGGGCGATGCGTCTGCCCGGGCGAGGCTTGCCGCCGGTCGCGGCGATGGCCTGAGCTTGGGACTGAGGCGAGCCGGGCGATCCGGATGGAGAATTCGGCCCGAGTCCTGCGTCCTTATTTTCCGCTGACGGTCGCAACGCCGATCGGTGTGCCTGACGCAGCGGCTGTTGTTGGAGACGACGAGTTCGCAACCGGCTTGACCGCAATGTTGAGCGGTGTCGAGACCGTGGCTGGCGCAATCGATGCGCCGGTGCCGGCGCCGGTCGGGGTCAAGTCGGGCGCGTCCAGCTCAGAGCCCGCGCCGCCGCAGGCGCTCAGCATGGTGATCAGCGCGACGAGGCCGGTTCGCAAGACACAAATCAGATACAAATTCATCGGGTGACTTTAAGCGCACCCGGCCCCCAGCGGATCACCGTCTGGAGTTTGCGGTCAACCGTCGTTCAGTCGGGGGGCGTCGGATCGTCAGCTCGGCCGGTAAAGCGCCGCCGCGATCAGTCCGAAGAAGGTGTCGGTCTGATCGGCCTGCAGCCATCGCGAGGCCACCACCAACTGGCGTTCAGGGTCGATCCAGGTGACGTGGCCACCCGCACCGATCATGAAGCAGCTCGAGGCGCTGGCTGAAGGGTAGACCGGTTTGGGCTGGCGATTGAGCCAGGTCAGCATGCCGTAGAAGGGGGCGATCGGGCAGGGCGTGAGCATGCGCTCGATCCAGGCTGACGAGATCAGTGATCGGCCCTCCCACTGCCCACCCTGCAGCATCAGCTGGCCGATGCGCGCCTGGTCGCGGGCCGAGATCGAGACGCCACCGCCCCAGTGCGTGCCGCCCGGCACCGACTGCACCCGCCGGGTCTGGCCGCCGGCATCGGGCAGCTCGACCCAACTGTCGTCATAGCCGACCCATTGCCAGTCGGAGGTCGCGCCAAGTGGCTGCATGATGGCCTCGCGAAAGACCTCCGGCAGCGGCCGGCCGAACAGATGCAGCAGCGCCAGCGAGAGCTGGTTGATGCGCACATCGTTGTATTCCCAGAAGGCGCCGGGTACTCGCAGCGGCCGGGCATCGCCCTTTTTTCCGGCGGCCGGTGCGCCGCCGAAGGCGACCGTGCGATAGCGGTCGACCTGCTCCGGAATGCCGAAGCAGCTGCCTTCCCATTCGCTGGTCTGCTGCAGCAGCTGGGTCCAGGTGACCTGGGCGTTGTGCGGCGAGCCGAATCCGATATCGGCTTTGATGTAAGTGCCCACTGGCGCATCAGGGTCAGGCAGCAGACCGTGGTCGTGGGCGACGCCAGCCAGCAGGGCGAGGTAGGTCTTGGCGATGCTGAAGGTCAGGTCGGCCCGGTCGGGCTCGCCCCAGGCGGCGATCTCGACACCCCGGTGCAGGATCGAGCCGCTGGCCGGGCCGCGTGCATGGACCGGCCCTCGCAGCCGGTTGTAGGGCGGTGGGTCTTGCAGGTGGATGCCCCAGTTCGCCGGGTCGGCCAGCGGGTCGCGGGCCCAGGGTGTTTCGTGGGCGGCGGCAAACGCGATCGCCTGAGCAAGCCAGGCGTCGCGAACCGCCTGATCGGACGGGTTGGCGTCGGCTGCAGAGGTGGCGTCGGGGGTGGCGTCGGAAGTGGCGTCGGACGGGCCGGCGGCAGTGGCCGGGGGGGTGGCGGAGGGCGGGATGGTCGTCATCGGACGATCCTATACGATGTCGCGAAGGCTGAATGTCAAAGCCGCCTGGTCAGCAACAAGGCACGCACCAAGAGGAGTCGCACCATGCAGCAACCTGCACCATCATCTGCCCAGGCCGGTGCACCGGCCGGCGGCGATATCGCGTCTGTGGCCCGTGGTCATACCCTGGGCGACCTGCTGCGGCGCACCGCCGCCCGCTTGCCAGACAAGCCCGCGATCCGATGCGGCGCCACCGCCTGGACCTATCGCGAGTTCGACGCGGTGGTCAACCGGCTGGCCAATGGTCTGGCCGCCGGGCAGGCCGGCCTGCCGGTGGTGGCCGGTGACCGGGTCGCGGTGCTCTCGCGCAATTCGCACACCTTCGCCGCGATCCGCTTTGCGCTCGCCCGGTTGGGCGCGGTGCTGGTGCCGATCAACTTCATGCTCAATGCCGACGAAGTCGCCTACATCCTGCGCCATTCGCAGGCTCGGCTCCTGGCGGTCGGCCCCGACATGGTGTCGCTTGGCGAGGCGGCGGCGGCCCGCGATACCGCCGTCGAAAAGATGGTCTGGCTCGACGGCGAAGACCCGGCCGACAAGCCTGGCGCCCTGGTCGGCTTCGACCAGCTGCTGGCCGCCGATACCGGTGCGCCGGCGGTGGCGCTCGACTCGCGAATGCTCGCCCAGATCATCTATACCAGCGGCACCGAGTCGCTGCCCAAGGGAGCGATGCTGACTCACGAGGCGGTCTGCTGGGAGTATGTGAGTTGCGTGATCGAAGGCGAGATCGCGCAGGCCGACACGCTGTTGCATGCGCTGCCGCTTTATCACTGCGCGCAGCTCGATGTCTTTCTGGGTCCGGCAGTCTATGTGGGCGCGAGCAGCGTCATCACCGGCAAGCCCACGCCCGACAATATCCTCAGCCTGCTCGCGGCCGATCGCATCAATTCGTTTTTTGCGCCCCCGTCAATCTGGATCGCGCTGCTGCGCTCTCCGGCCTTCGATGCCACTGACCTGACGGCGCTGCGCAAGGGCTACTACGGTGCGGCGATCATGCCGGTGGCGGTGCTCCAGGAGATCGCGCAGCGATTGCCGCGAATCCGGCTGTGGAACTTCTATGGCCAGACCGAGATCGCGCCGCTGGCCACCGTGCTCAAGCCCGAAGACCAGATGCGAAAAGCCGGCTCGGCCGGGCGAGCCGTCCTCAATGTCGAGACCCGCGTGGTCGACGATGCGATGCAGGACGTCGGGATCGGTGAGATCGGCGAGATCGTGCACCGCTCGCCGCAGCTCCTCACCGGCTACTTCAACGATCCCGAGCGCACTGCAGCGTCATTTGAGGGCGGCTGGTTTCACAGCGGCGATCTGGCAGTCATCGACGATGAGGGCTACATCACCGTCGTCGACCGCAAGAAAGACATGATCAAGACCGGCGGCGAAAACGTGGCGTCGCGCGAAGTCGAAGAGGCGGTCTATCGCCTGGACGGCGTCTCGGAGGTGGCGGTGATCGGCCTGCCGCATCCCTACTGGATCGAGGCGGTCACCGCCTGCGTCGTGGTCAAGGCCGGCCAGGCGCTCAGCGAGGAGCAGGTGATTGCGCATTGCCGCTCGCAGCTCGCCACCTTCAAATCGCCCAAGAAGGTGGTCTTCGTCGATGCGCTGCCCAAGAACCCGAGCGGCAAGATCCTCAAGCGCGAATTGCGCAACCGCTTTGAAGCCCTGCTGAAGGATCTGCCCGCCGAGAACCGCTGAATTTGCGTCCTCAGCTTGCGTCCTCAGTTTGCGTCTTCAGTTTGCGTCTTCAGGCCGCGGCCTGATACACCGCCTGCTTCATCGCAAACGAGAACGGGTGCCAGAAGGCGGTATCGCGCTGGGCCATGACGATGCCGGCCAGACCCCGGCGCGGGTTGATCCACCAGTGGGTGCCGGCCATGCCGCCCCACTGGAACTCGCCGACCGAATCCGGCGGATCGATGCTCGATGCAATTAATGACACCGCACCGCCCAGCCCGAAGCTCTTGCCGATCACAGGCTTCGGAAACCCGGTGAAAACCCCTTGCGGCAGATGCGACTGCATCATCAGCGACAGCGTCTCGGGGCGCAGCAGGGTCGGCCCGCCCGGGATCAGGCTGCGGATGAGGGCGAGGGTGTCAGGCAGGGTCGAGACCAGCCCGCCGCCGCCTGACAGACGCGTCGCCGCCCCCTCGAACGCGCCGGCATACGGAATGTCGTCGACGCGGGTCAGCCCCGGCTTGAGCGGCTTGGTCAGGCTCGCGCCGCGGTAATAGGCGACCAGCCGCGAGCGCTGCGCCGACGGGATCATGAAGCCGGTGTCGACCATGCCCAGCGGCTCGAAGATGCGAGCATTCAGAAACGCGTCGAAGGGCTGGCCGCTCACCACTTCGACCAGCCGGCCGAGCACGTCAGTGGCAATCGAATACTCCCAGGAGGTGCCCGGATGAAACGCGAGCGGCAGGCCTTCAAGCAGATCGATCATGTGAGCGAGCGACGTGGTGTGGTCGCGCACCCCGGCATCGATGAAGGCCTGATAGAGCAGGGTGCCCGGATCGAGCAGCCCATAGCCGAGCCCCGCGCTGTGGGTCAGCAGATGGCGCACGGTGATCGGGCTGCGGGCCGGCTCGGTGTCGTCAAGCGCTCTCGCGCCCTGGCGCAGCACGCGGCGCTTGCCGAGTTGCGGGATGAAGCGCTCGATCGGATCGTCCAGGCCAAGCTTGCCGTCTTCCATCAGCAGCAGCACCGCGCAGGAGGTGATCAGCTTGGTGCTCGAGTACATGCGGAAAATATGATCGGGTCGCAGCGCAATCTGCTGCTCGCGATCGGCCCAGCCGGTGCAGTGCAGATCGATCAGGTCGCGGCCCTGCAGCACCGCCGACGACACGCCGGCCAGCAGTTCGCCGTCGACGATCTCTTTCATGGCGGTGTGCAGCGGCGCAAAGTCGAGCCGCGTCGGGCTGAGCGCGAGATCGCTCATCGCGACGACTCCTCCAGGAACTCCATCGCATTGCGCACACCGCTCGCCGGGCGGCCGTTTTCGTGGCCGCGCAGTTCGACCCGGCGGATCTTGCCGGAGATGGTCTTGGGCAGATCGGCGAATTCGATGCGACGGATCATCTTGTAGGGCGAGACCCGCTCGCGCAGGAAGGTGAAGATGGCACGCGCGGTGGCGGCATTCGGTTCATGGCCGGGCGCCAGGATGACGTAGGCCTTGGGCACGAAGCCGCGCACCGGGTCGGGCGAGGGCACGACCGCGGCCTCGGCCACCGCGGCATGCTCGATCAGCGCGCTTTCGAGTTCGAAGGGGCTGATGCGATAGCCCGACGCTTTAAAGACATCGTCGGCGCGTCCGACATAGGTGATGTAGCCCTCGGCATCGCGACTGCCGACATCGCCGGTGTGGTAGTACCCGTCGCGCATCGCCTCGGCTGTTTTTTCGGTGTCGTCGGCATAGGCGTCCATCAGGGGCGTCGGGCGCTTTGACAGGTCGATGCAGATCTCACCTTCATCGGACGGCTTGCCGTCGGCATCGAGCAGCACGATCGGATAGCCCGGCAGCGGGCGGCCCATCGAGCCGGGTTTGAGTGCTTGTCCCGGCGGATTGCCGATCTGCGCGGTGGTCTCGGTCTGGCCGTAGCCGTCACGGATGGTCAGCCCCCAGGCATTACGCACCTGCTCGATCACCTCGGGGTTGAGCGGCTCGCCGGCCGAGATCACTTCGCGCAGACCGGTCTTGAATTTCGGCAGATCTTCGAGGATCAGCATGCGCCACACGGTTGGCGGCGCGCACAGCGTCTTGACGCCGTACTTGATGAGCACATTGAGGATGGTCGGCCCGTTGAAGCGGCTGTAGTTGTAGATGAAGACGCAGGCCTGCGCATTGAAGGGCGCAAAAAAGCAGCTCCAGGCATGCTTGGCCCAGCCCGGCGAGCTGATCGTCCAGTGCACGTCTCCCGGCTGCAGTCCGAGCCAGTACATCGTCGACAGATGACCCACCGGATAACTCTGGCGCGAATGGCGAACCAGCTTCGGTTTGGAGGTGGTCCCCGAGGTGAAGTACTCGAGCAGCGGTGCGGTGACCGCTCCGGCGTCGGTCGGCACAAAAACATCTCGGCTTGTGGCCGACTCGCGATAGTCGGTCCAGCCGGCGGGCGGGCGGCCATCGTTGCCGCGCCCGGCGTCGCCGGCCAGGATGCAGCCGATGCCTGCAAGGGCGGCCGCCGGCAGTTCGCTCACCCGCGCCTGTCCGGTGGCGTTGGTCAGGATCCAGCGAACCTGACCGCGTTCGATGCGGTCGGCAAGATCGGCGCCCGACAGCAGGGTGGTGGCCGGGATGACCACTGCGCCGATCTTGATCGCCGCCAGCATGGTCTCCCAGAGCGGGACTTCGTTGCCCAGCATCAGCAGGATGCGATCACCGGCGCGCGTGCCGCGTGCGACCAGAAAGTTGGCGACCTGCGAGGAGCGGCGCGACAGCTCGGCGTAGCTCAGTTTGGCCTCGGTGCCCGACTCCTCGACGATGTGCAGCGCCGGCGCCGGGTTGTCGCGCGCCATTGCATCGAAGTAGTCGATTGCCCAATTGAAGCGATCGAGCTTGGGCCAGGCGAAGGCGGCATTGGCCGCCGGATGATCGGTGCGCAGCGCAAACAGCTGATCGCGGGCTGAAAGAAAGCGGCTCAGTTCGGAGTTGGGTTCGGTCATGGCGTGGGGCTCTGTCTATTTTGTTGCCGGGGGTGTTTTGGATTGTGCCCGCTCCGGGTAGCTCACCGACATCCCGTCGCGCACGTCCTGCTGGATGCCGTATTGGGCAAAGGGATAGCGAAAGCCGTTTTTCGCCAGCGCATGCATGCCCTCGATCGCCTTGACCAGCAGGGCCGGCGGCAGCGCCATCAGCATCTCGTCATCGAGCACCCCGCCATAGCGGCGCTCGGCAAAGCACGGAATCGACAGGCTCGGCTCGCCGGTGGCCAGCGCCCGCCCCCAGGAGTCGGCACAGGCCGATTCGCCGACCACGCTCCAGTCGAAGCGCTTGTAGCCGGTCCATTGCAGGCCGTTGATGAAATAGATCATCGCGCCCGGCGTCGCATAAAAGAGGGCGATATCGGGCTTGCCCAGGCGCCCCGACGACAGCGGCGAGACCGCAAGCGCGGCGGCACGCGCCGGGATGTGCATGGCCCGCTGATGGGCATGCGCATCCTCAGGCGTGGCGTACCAGACCCCGACCATTGATTTTCCCGAGCGCCATTCGGCATCGGGCGCGCCCAGGCCGACCACGGTGCGACATTGCGCGCCGACCAGATCGTCACCGGTGATGCCGACCGTCCAGCCCAGGCGGGCGGCTTGCGCCACGATCTGGTCGGTGGTGTGAATCGACTTGGGTCGGCGGATGCGCGGGATGGCCGCCATCTCGTCGACGCTGTCAAAGCGCTTCATGCAAAAAGGCATGGCGCGCAGCTTGAGCAGTCGCTCGAGCTCGGCCGAGATCGCCGCCCAATCAGTGCCGCTGGTGCCGGGGGCGCCCGCCGTGTCGGTCTGTGTCGGGGTCTTGCTGCTGGCGGGGGTGTCCATGGTGCGTGGTGTCCTGTTGTGTCGTGCTATTCGACTCGGATATTCATGGCGCGCACGATCGGTACCCAGCGGGCACGCTGGGCGGCACCGAACGCGTCGGCCGATTCGGGGGTGCTGCCGGCGAGGTTTTCTGCGCCGTAGCCGTCCAGCCGCTGGCGGATGTCGGCCTCATTGAGCGCCTTGTTCAGGGCGCGGTTGAGCCGATCGATGATCGGCCGTGGCGTGGCCTTCGGCGCGAACAGGCAGTTCCAGGTGTAGGCCTCGTAGTCGGCGACGCCGGCCTCAGAAAAGGTCGGTACCTCGGGATAGACGGCATTGCGCCGCTCGCCGCTCACCGCCAGGACGCGGATCTGACCGGCCTTCATCATCGGCCCGGAGGTCGAAAAACCGTCGAACACCAGGTCGATCTGTCCGCCCGCCAGATCCTGCATCGCCGCGCCATTGCCCTTGTAGGGCACATGCAGCAGGTCGATGCCGGCCGACCGTGCAAAGGTTTCACCGACGATATGGCTGATCGAGCCGTTGCCGGCCGACCCATAGCTGATCTTGCCGGGCGCCGCTTTGGCGCGTGAAATCAGGGTGCGCAGGTCAGGTGCGCCGTCACGGCGCCCGGCGAGCACCATCTGTGTTCGTGAGATCAGGCCGATGGTGGTGAGGTCGCGGTCGATCTCGAAAGGCAGCTTGGGCAGCAGGGCCGGATTCATGACCAGCTGCGAGCTGGTGCCCAGGCCGATGGTGTAGCCGTCGGGCGCGGCCTTGGCCACCGCATCGGTGCCGATCATGCCGCCGGCACCGGCGCGGTTTTCGACGACCACCGGCTGGCCGATTGATTCGGCGAGTTTCGGTGCGAGCTGACGCGCGATCAGGTCATTGCCGCTGCCGGTCGCGAAGGCGACGATGATTTTCACCGGCCGCGAAGGCCAGCTTTCCTGGGCCAGTGCCAAGGGTGCGGTGCGCGCGGCAATCGATGGTAGTGCGCCAACAGCTGCAGCCTGCGCAAGCAGGCGGTGAAAACTGCGTCGATCCATGGTCCCTCCGGTCTGATTCCGGTCGATTGTGCCACGCGTGCCACGCATGGCTTGTGGTCTGCCGATGGCAAACTGTGGTCGCGGCCCGTCGGGTCGCGCACACCGAATAAGACCGCGGAGAAGTTCGCCAAGCCCGCCGCGAACCTTGCCGCCAACCCTGCTGCAAACCCTGTTGCCTCCGGAGAACCCGCTATGAAAATCAGCCTCGACAATCGCCTTGCCCTCGTCACCGGTGCCAGCCGCGGTATCGGATTAGCCTGTGCCCGCGAGTTCGCGGCTGCCGGCGCCAAGGTCGTTCTGGTTGCCCGCGATGCCACCCGGCTGGCCGCGGCCTGTGACGAACTGCTTGCCGAAGGCCTGTCGGTGGTGCCGATGGCGGCCGACCTGTCGGATGCCCAGGCGGCGGTGGCCCTGGTCGCACGCATCGAGTCGGAGCTCGGCGCGATCGACCTGCTGGTCAATTCGGCGGGTGCTGCCCGCCGCTTCGCACCGGACGATCTCGATGCCGCGGCCTTTCATCAGGGCATGGACGCGAAATACTTCAGCACCATGCATGTGCTTGCGCCGGTGCTGCAGGCCATGGTCCGGCGCGGTCGCGGCTCGGTGGTCAACATCATCGGGCAGGGTGGTCGAGTGGCCTCGCCGATGCATATCTCGGGCGGTGCCGCCAACGCGGCGCTGATGTTGGCCACGGTCGGCTATGCACGGGCGCATGCCGCGCAGGGCGTGCGCGTCAACGCCATCAACCCGGGTCTGACCTTCACCAGCCGTGTCGAGGAAGGCCTCGAGGTGTCGGCGCGCGCCAGCGGCAAGACTCGTGAGCAAGTGCTCGCCGACGAACTCGCCAGGATTCCGATGGGGCGCATGGCCCAACCGGAGGAAGTCGCGCGGGTCGCACTCTTTCTGGCGTCTGATGCCGCCAGCTATGTCTCCGGGGCGATCGTACCGATGGATGGCTGCACCGGATCGGTCCTCTGACGCCCATTCAACTGATCTCAGACGCCCGTTGTGCCGCAGGCCCATCAATAAGGATCGGTGTCTGGGCGAAAACTGCCCGGTAGGGCCCTCTTTGCCTTGTCGGGAGGATGACCGTGAGGTAGCTTTACTGCTTGGTTTCGGTTGCGACAAAAAAATATTGCTTTTGCTGCGACCCCCTGAGCCTGCCGGCCAAGACGCCGGCGGCTGAAAAAACAAATCGGTCATGCAAGAGACTCCTAAGGCGATAACACAAGGCAACGGTGAAGCTCAGGATGCGGCAACACTCAGCCCCGCTGCGCTCAATACGCCGAGCCCGGCGAGCGCACCGCCTCAAGTCTTCGTGCTGGTGATCGACGATCACCCCATCATTCCCGAGGCACTGCAAGATCTGATCGGTTCACATTTCGACGGCGTGCAGGCCATTCAGGCGCCCAATCTGCGACAGGCTCGCACGCTCTACCAGGTAGAGAAAAATATCGTTGTGACGGTCCTCGACCTTCGCCTGCCAGATGCCGATGGCATGGCGAGCATCACCGACCTGCGAGCCTTGCGGCCCGAGATTCCGCTGATTGTCTTTACCGGTCTCGACAGCGATCAGGTCCGGCGCAATGCGACCGAATACGGTGCGACAGCAGTCGTGTGCAAGACCGAAAGCACGGCGCGGCTGCTTGGCGAACTCTCCGCGCTGTTGCCGGGTCACGTGGCCAGCGCGAAGGGCGCCGCCGGCAATGGCCCGGTCGAGGCGATCACCCGGTCGGCGAGTCGCTCCGAGCTGTCGCCGCGCCAGCAGCAGATCTGGCAGGGCATCGCCGAGGGTATGCCCAATATCGAAATCGCCCAGCGCCTGAACATCAGCCTGAACACCACCAAAGCGCATGTTCGCGAGCTGCTGCAGCGTCTCGGTGTCCGCAACCGCACCGAAGCGGCCACGCTCTATTTTCGCAGGCGCGGCGACCGCCAGCCCTGAGTGAGCGCAGACATCGGGCTGAGCTACTATCGCCCGATGCCGAACCTCTCCGATCCGTCCTTGGCCCTGTCGATGCAGGGGGTCGGCGTACGCTTTGCGACCGGCGTTCAGGCACTCGATCAACTCGATCTCGAGCTGTGTCGCGGCGAGTTTCTGAGTCTGCTCGGACCTTCCGGTTGCGGAAAAAGTACCGCCCTGCGACTGGCGGCCGGATTGGCCCAACCGACGACCGGCCGGATGCAGCGCGCGCCCGACATGCGTCTGGGATTCGTCTTTCAGGAGCCGACCCTGATGCCCTGGGCGACGGTCTTCGACAACGTCCGATTGCCATTGCGACTGCAGGGCCGCTCGGCGGCCTCGGTGCGCGATGAGGTGATGCAGGTCCTCGATCTGGTCGGGCTGACCGAATTCGTCAACGCCTATCCGCGCGAGCTCTCGGGCGGCATGCGCATGCGGGTGTCGATTGCCCGGGCGCTTGCCACCCGCCCCAGTCTGCTGCTGCTCGATGAGCCCTTCGCGGCGCTCGACGAGATCACTCGCGGACGCCTCGATGATGATCTGCGGCGCATCTGGCGCGAGCAGTCACTCACCGTCGTCTTCGTCACCCACAGCGTCTACGAGGCGGTCTATCTGTCGAGCCGTATCGCAGTGTTCAGTGGCCGACCGGGGCGGATCGTCGAATCGATCGAGATCGATGCCGCGCTGACTCGCGATGAGGCTTTCCGGGCCAGCGAACGCTATGCCCGGTGGTGCGTTCAGGCCTCGGCTCAGTTGAGCAGGGCCTACGCATGAGCGCCGCGCAGCGCCAGTCGGTGGTCGCGCCGGTGCTGGTATGCATCCTGGCGCTGGGTCTGTGGGAAGCGATGGTGCGAATCAATCACATCCCGCATTACATTTTGCCGGCGCCTTCGCTGGTCGCCCAGACGCTCTGGACCGATCTGCCCTCGCTGCTGCCCTCGATGTGGTTCACCATCAAGATCACCGCCGGCGCCCTGCTGCTGGCGGTGGTGGGTGGCGTGCTGATTGCGGCAGTCTTTGCCACCTCGCGGCGGATCGAAAATGCCTTTTTTCCCCTGGCGATTGTGCTGCAGGTCACGCCGATCGTGGCGATCGCGCCCCTGATCCTGATCTATATCGAGTCGACCACGGTGGCGCTGCTGATCTGCGCTTTCATCGTCGCCTTCTTTCCGATCCTGGCCAATACCGTGGTCGGTTTGCGCAGCGCCGATGCCAATCTGCGTGACCTCTTTACGCTCTATGGTGCGAGCCCCTGGCAGCGCCTCTATCTGCTGCTGGTGCCAAGCGCCTTGCCGTATTTTCTGGCCGGCCTGCGCATCGCCGGCGGCTTGGCCCTGATCGGCGCGGTGGTGGCCGAGTTTGCCGCCGGGGCTGCAGGCCGCGAGACCGGTTTGGCCTCGCGTATTCTGGAGGCCAGCTTTCGGACCGAGATTCCGCGGATGTTCGCAGCACTCGTGCTGGTGTCGATGGTGGGGATCGGCATCTTCCTCATTTTCGACTGGCTCGCCAGGCGGCTGCTCGGTCGCTGGCACGACACCGAGATGCATCAGTCCTCAAACTGACAACTGCTGACCGCTGCGAGGACTCCCTCCTTGCGCATTTCATAGGCGATTGAAGATGTTTGCGTCCCGCTATGCCTGTCTTGCCTCGATGGCGTCTGCGTGCGTTCGCGCAGCCCCGATTGCCCTGCTGCTTGCAGTGGCCCTGCTCCTGCCGTGCTCGCCGGTGCTCGCCCAGGAAAAGGTCGTCTTTGCGATCAACTGGAAGGCCGAGAGCTCGCAGGGCGGCTTCTATCAGGCGCTGGTCGACGGCACCTACAAGCGCTACGGCCTTGATGTCGAGATCCGCCAGGGCGGCCCGCAAGTCAATAACCGCCCGCTGCTGTCGGCCGGGCGTATCGACTTCCTGCTCACCGGCAATCTGCTGCACAGCTTCGACAATGTGCGCAACAAGGTGCCGACCATCGTGGTGGCATCGATGTTCCAGAAGGATCCGCAGGCGCTGATCACCCATCCCGGCCAGTACGCCACCTGGGACGATATGAAAAAAGCGCCGGTCATCTTCATTGCCAAGGATGCGCAATACACCTGGTGGCAGTGGATGAAGTCACAGGGTTTCAACGACAGCCAGCTCAAGCCCTATGCCTACAACAGCTCGGCCTTCCTGGCCAACAAGCGGTCGGTGCAGCAGGGCTACATCACCGCCGAACCGATCGCAATCGAAAAGGCCGCGGGTTTCGTGCCAAAGACTTTCCTGCTCTCGGACAACGGCTGGTCGACTTATGCCAACACCATCGAGGCGCGCACCGAGACCGTCAAGAACAAGCCCGAGATGGTCCGCAAGTTTGTCGAGGCCTCGATCATCGGTTGGGTCAACTATCTCCATGGTGATCGCAGCGCAGCCAACGCGATGATCCGCAGGGAGAATCCTGATATGACGCAGGACGAGCTCGATCGCGGCGTGGTCCTGCTGCGCCAGCTTGGCATTGTCGATTCCGGCGACTCCCTGACGCGTGGCATCGGCGCGATCGACCCGGCCCGCATCCGGGATTTTTACGACAAGATGGTCAAGGCCGGCCTCTACAAGGCGGGTGAGGTCGATTTGTCGCAGGTGGCGACCACCGAATTCATCAACAAGGGCGCAGGCGTCGAGCTGCGCACGAAGCTCGCGGCGCCTGCGAAATAAGCGCGTCCTGAAGCCCGATGCGACGCCCGGCCTGGTGCCTCAGGGCAGCAGGCCCCGCGCGGTCGGGGCGTCGAGTTGCGGCGCTTGCCGGTCGGCATCGCCGAGTTCGCGCTGCATGATCACGGTGTCGAGCCAACCATCGAACTTCCAGCCGGTGGCGCGCAGCGTGCCGGCAAATCGAAACCCGCACCGTGCATGCAAGCCGATTGATCCGGTATTGCCGCTGTCGCCAATGATCGCGAGCAGTTGCCTGCAGCCGGCCGCCTCGCAGCGTGCGATCAGGGCGGTGAGCAGCAGACGGCCGACGCCGCGCCCGCGTGCCGAGTCGTCGATGTAGATCGAGTCTTCGACGGTGAAACGATAGGCCGGTCGCAATCTGAACCAGTTGACATAGGCATAGCCCAGCACCCGATCGCCCTCATGGGCCACCAGATACGGAAAGCCGTTTTTCACAACGTCGGCGCGTCGACGGGTCATTTCGGCCAGATCGGGCGGCGTGATCTCGAAGGTGCCGGTGCCATTGAGAACATGGTGGGCATAGATCGCCTGGATGGCGGTCAGATCGGTGTCGCGGCTGTCGCGGATCAGCAGGGTATTCATGGCATCGAGCATAGCCGATGGCGGCAGGCAGTTCGTCCGGGCAGGCGATCTGCACGCAGACGCTGGGCCCGGCGCCGGCTCGGTCCCGCGCCCGCACAGTCTCAGGCGTTGAGCAGCCTGTCGCCGTCGCGGCGCGCAGCACCGGCGCGCACCAGTTCGCTGCTCGCCCAGTCGGCCAGTGCGCTCGGGTCCAGGCCGATGAAGCGCCGGTTGGTCTGCGCGATCAGGGGCACAGTGTCCATCAGGGTGATCACGTCGGCCTGCGCAATTTGCTCATGCTCGAGCAGCAGGAACTTGAGCAGCACCTTGATGCCCTGACGGCCGTTTCGCGCGGCATCGGCGCTGAGGTAGTCGAGGCGCTGGTTGGCGCGCTCGAGTGCGCCGCGCACATCGCTGAACATCGGCCCGTGGCCGGGGATCACGAGCCGGATATCGAGCTGGGCGATGCGAGCGAGGATGGCACGCTGTTCGGCAAAACCCGACTCGCCCTCGAGCTCCGGAAAGATCACACCGAAGCCGTTTTCCCAGAGGGCATCGGCCGAGATCAGGATGCGGGCCGGCTCGCAGTAAAGCACCATCGACTCCGGATCATGCCCGGGCGCGGCAATCGCCTGCCAGGGTAATCCGCCGAGTTCGATCAGCTGACCATCGACCAGCACATCGTCGAAGGCGAATCGCTCGCAGCGCTGACCGGTCGGCCCGAAGCTCAGCGCCTGCGCATCCCAATCGCGCACCGCCTGCGCACTGGCCGCCGGAATCATCGTGCGACAGCCGTAGGTCCTTTGCAGGAGGGCATTGCCGCCGCAGTGGTCAGAGTGCAGATGGGTGTTGATCAGCAGGTTGAGAGGACGCTCGCCAAGCGCATGCCGGATAACCGACAGCGTCATGTCAGCATGTTTGATGTAGCCGGAGTCGATCAGGGCGGTGTGATGCCCGTCGTCAAAGAGCACGCCGTTGGCCGACAGCCAGTCGCGCTCGATGAACCGCATCGAGGGCGGCAGCGCAGGCGATCGATGGGGCGACTCAGAGGTCATGCCGATTCAGCGCGTGCGCCGTTGAACGCCGTCGGGCAGGGTGGCGGCACGCTGCATGATCGGCGAATCAAACAACCCGTCGCCGCGCAGGCAGGCCAGCGCGGCATCGGTCATGTCGAAGCCCCAGAAGCGCTGGTCGTCGAAGGCGAGCGTCGGGACGCCGAAGATGCCCTCATCGATCGCCCGCGCGGTGTTGCGGCGCAGGGCGTCCTTGACCTCGGGGCGGCCGATCGCGGCTTCGGGGTCGCTCACGCCCAGTCGTTCGCACAGCGCCTTGAAAGCGGGTTCATCGTCGGGCAGGCAACCCTGCACCCAGACGAAGCGAAAGATCGCATCGATCGCTGCCGGGTCGCAGTCGAGTGCGATGGCAAGCCGCAGCAGCCGAAGCGGATTGAAAGGATGCGCCGGCGGCAGCGTGAAGGCGATGCCCTGCTGATGCGCGCGCCAGACCACTTCGCGAAAGGTGTGGATCTTCTTGGCCGGGATCTCGGCCGGGCCCTTCTGACCATGGTGTTCGAGCAGACCGGCAAAAAGGATCGGCACCGGCTCGATGCTCACCAGCCCGTCAAATCGCGCCAGCACCGCATGCTGCAGGTAGCTGTAGGGCGAGATGAAGTCGAAGTACCAGCGCGCGGACTTCATGACGCCCCGCTTTGCCGGCGACGGATCTCCCCCCAGACCGACAGTCGCGCATCGTTGTTCATGCCGCCCCAGGCGGCGATTTCGTTGATCGTTCGCAGACAGCCGTTGCACAGATTGGTGTGCGGGTCGATCTGGCAGACCGAGATGCAGGGGGAGGGCACCGGCCGGCCGGCGGCGGCGGCCTCGCGCAGCGCGTCGTCGTCGGGTGCAAAGGGGGACTTCATCAGGCCGCCAGCTTTGCGCTCAGGGCATTGCCCGCGCGGGCGGCCGCCTTGCGGCCGATGTGCGAGGAGATCCACTGGCCGATCGCGACCACCTTGGCCAGATCGACCCCGGTCTCGATGCCCAGGCCATCGAGCAGATAGAGGAGGTCTTCGGTGGCGACATTGCCGGTGGCGCCTTTGGCAAAGGGGCAGCCGCCCAGGCCCGCCACCGAGGCATGAAAGGTCGAGACACCGAGTTCGAGGCTGGCATAGACATTGGCCAGCGCCATGCCGTAGGTGTCGTGAAAGTGGCCCGACAGGCGGCCTGCCGGCACCACCGTGAGCGCGGCTTCGAAGGCGGCCTGCGTCTGACGCGGCGTGCCCACACCGATGGTGTCGGCAATGTCGATCATGTCGCAGCCCAGATCGGCAAAGCGGGCCACGACCTCGGCCACGGCCGCGGGTGGCACCTCGCCCTGATAGGGGCAGCCCATGGCACACGACACGCTCGCCCGCAGGCGCATGCCGTGCTCCTTGGCCGCGCGTGCGACCGGCTCGAAGCGCGCGACCGACTCGGCGATCGAGCAGTTGATGTTGCGCTGCGAGAAGGCTTCCGAGGCCGCACCGAAGATCACCACCTCATCGGCTCGCGCGGCCAGTGCGCCCTCGAAGCCCTTGAGATTGGGCGTCAGCACCGAATAGATCACGCCCGGGCGTCGCTCGATGCGACGCATCAGCTCGGCGGTATCGGCCATTTGCGGCACCCATTTCGGCGACACGAAGGAGCCCGCCTCGACATTGGGAAAGCCGGCGTCGGTCAGCCGGTTGCACAGCTCGATGCGAAGCTCGGTGGTGATGGGTGTCTGCTCGTTTTGCAGACCGTCTCGTGCGCCGACCTCGACCAGGGTCACGCGTTGCGGCAGGGACGTTGTCATGCTTTCTCGCTTTCTGGTGTGGGTCGGCACAAGCCCGTGACTCTCGAAAATGTCGTGATGCTTGTCAGGCGCTGCGACAGGTCTCAGTAGCCGCGCTGACGGTCGATCTGCCCGCTCGGTTGTTCGCCCCGCTTCAGTGCGCCGATCTTGCCGGCGACCTGCTCGGCCGAGGGCCCGACCTGGGTCGGCGCCGACACATGCGGTGTGATCCGGATGGCCGGATGGTGCCACAAGGGATCACTGGCCGGCAGCGGTTCGCGTCGAAAGACATCGAGGGTGGCACCTGCAAGCCGCCCGCCATCGAGCTCGGCAATCAGGTCGGCCTCGACCACCAGCGCACCGCGCGCGACATTGATGAGCCAGCCCTGCGGCTGCAGCCGGTGCAGGGCGGCGGCATCGATCAGGTTTTCAGTCTCTGGCGTATGCGGCGCGAGCAGGATCAGCACGCGGCTTGCCGCAAGGAAGGCCGGCCATGCACCCGCGCCGTGCATCACCTCGATGCCTTCAATCGACTTGGCCGATCGCGCAAAGCCGCGCACGGTAAAGCCGGCACGCGCCAGGTGCGCGCCGACCTGCGCGCCGAGCACGCCGACGCCGACAATGCCGACCGGTAAATCTGAACGGGCAAACGCCGGTAAATCCTGCCATTGCCGGCTGCGCTGCTGCGCCGCATAAGCATCATGACGACCGGCGATGCGCAGCAGTTCGTGCAGACAGTAATCGGCCATCAGCGGCCCCATGCCGGCGTCTTCCAGGCGGATGACCGTCAGCGTGGCCGGCAGACCGGGATGGCGCAGCAGATGGTCGACGCCGGCGCCGGTCGAGAAAAACGCCTGCAGGCGGGGGTGGCGCGAAAAGAAGTCTGTTGGCGGCTTCCAGCCGACCGCGATATCGGCTGGCGCAGGCTCGGCGTTTGCGTCAGGCAAGCGCCCGTCAGACAGGCCAGCGGCGCCGTCCGGGCAGCCCGGATCGATCGAGACCTGCAGCTCGGGCAGCCGCCGCGAGAGTTCGCGTTGCCAGGCCAGTGCGGCGCCGGGCTCGTTGTGGGTGATGACGATGTGCATCGCCCGATCATAGGCGATCACCTGCTCACGGTCGCTTTGCACACGCTTTTCAGGCGGCATTCCCAACGATGCCAGGTCGCGGCAAGCGGCGGCGGCCAAGCGCAGGGCGCGCGCTACCATTGCTGTCTGACCGATACCGGAGATGCTT
>CANKWX010000040.1 GCA_947487165.1 Burkholderiales bacterium | reverse complement strand
TGATCTGCGCGGTGCAGGGCTACTGCATCTTCGGTGGCTGGATGGTGGCCTCGACCGCCGACATCATCTTCGCGGCCGACGATGCGCTGTTCCTGGGCTCAGCCTTCCAGTACTTCTCGATTCCCTATGACATTCACCCGCGCATGGCCAAGGAGCTGCTGTTCCAGGGCCGCTTCATCGACGCCCGTCAGGCGCGCGAGCTGGGTTTCGTCAACCGTGTGGTGCGCCGCGACCAGTTGGAGGCCGAGACCCTGGCCTATGCCGCCGATGTTGCCCGCAACGACCCCTTCGATCTGCGCACCACCAAGATGGCGATCAACCAGGCCCAGGATGCCCAAGGTTTCACGGCCCATATTCATAACGCGTTCAGCACCTTCATGGTCCGCCGTATCGGCTCGACAGACCCAGGCCATGAAAAGCCCTGGCCGACCGAGGGCAAGCGCCTGCCGATGGTGGAGCTTGCATTGGAGCGCTACCAGCGGGAGCTTGCGCGCGAACGGCCCCGCGAATCAGGTCTGGACCAGGATTCGGATCGAATCCAGCCTCAGTCGAACGAGCCCCGGCCAGCCTGACTGACGCGTCAGTCCTTGCGACCCCACGTCCACTTCTGAAAGGAATCTCCCATGACCTACTCGAACGGCCGCCTGATCCACGACGCCGACAGCCATCTGATGGAGCTGGACGATTGCCTCGATCCGTATTTCGACAGCAGCATGCTCGCGCGCTTTCATGCGTCGACGCATTACCGCGCCCGGGCCGCGCGCTATGTGAGTCGGCCAGGACGCTCGCGCGCCGCGCATGCCGACCCGGTCTTTCGTGCCGGGGTCGATGAGAACCTCCTGCTGCGCAAAAACCACGAAGCCCACGGCTCGTTCATTCGTGAGGATCGTTCGCACGCGATGGACCTGTTCGGCTTTGCCAGCCAACTGTTGTTTACCACCTACTGCCTGGGCAACTTCGGGTTGGACCAGACCGACGATATGGCGCTGTGCTATGCGGCCGCAGACGCGCACAACCGCATGATGGTCGACTTCTGCTCTATCGACCGTCGGCTGCTGTCCAGTTGCTATGTGCCGCTGGAAGACTTCGCCAGGGCGCGGCAGACTGCCGAGCTCGCCCTGCGGCTGGGTGCACGCTCGCTGCTGGTGCCTTCACGCTGCCCGATGCAGCACGCGCCCAGCCACGTCGATCTCGACCCGGTCTGGGCGCTGGCGCAGGAAGCGGGTATTCCGATTCTGTTTCACGTCGGCGGCGAAGAGAAAATGTCCAGGACCTACAAAGTCAACGGCGGGCCGCCAGTGCCGGACTTTCATGGCGGGGACGATAACTTCACGTCGATCAGCTACATGCCGATTCCGAACTCGGCGATGCAGACTTTGTCGACGCTGATCTTCGATGGCGTGTTCGACCGATTTCCGCGCTTGAAGTGGGGCGCCATCGAGCTGGGAGCCGCCTGGGTGCCGGGATGGATGAGGTCCATGGATTCGGCCGCCTTGGCTTTCCGCAAGAACGAGACCCGTCTGCAGAAGCTGTCTGGCCTGCCGAGTGAGATTGCGCGGCGCCAACTGCGTGTCACGCCATACCCGCATGAGGACACCGGCTGGATCATTCGCAACAGCGGCGAGGGGGTCTGCCTGTTTTCGTCGGACTTCCCGCACATTGAAGGAGGGCGGCATCCGCTCAAGCGCTTTGACGAAACCTTGCAGGGTTGCTCTGCGACAGCGGTCAACGCATTCTATGCGGACAATTTCATCGACCTCATGGGCGAGGGCCTGGCGCCTGAGTTACGCAGACCAGTGCACCTGAAGGCAGCAGCCTGAAGCAAGCACAGCCTGAATGGATACAGCACTCCAACCCCTCACAAACTCTGAAGATAACCAGCGTGGATTGCTGTAGCCGATGGCACATTTAAGACGATCGAATTCGCCGACAACATCACGATCGGTAATAAGAGCGCTATCGCGTCAGTGATCGGGAAACGATGTGTCAGCTTGGGCCGTGAATGTCTCTGATCGACCCATTGCATCCGTTCAGGTTTCGACAAAGCAACCCGACCGTCGGACCGACATCTTCCCGGTTCTACCTCCCCGGGGCAGCCGTTCGTGGCCACCAACTCCAAGCCAGAAGCGGTCTATCGATGATGTGTATCGGCCGGCGGCTCGAATTCGCTGAAGACGTCCTTAAACGGCTAACGGCATAATGTGATCGGAAAACATAAATCAGTACGCAACCAGATGGAACGGAGCGTGACACCGCAGATGTCCTTATAGCCAACGCTCGTCCCTCCAGGCATTGTCTGCAGACTCCACATGTGACAGGCTTGAATGCCAGTTATCACCGGTGATAAATATCTTGCAGTCGTTTATTGACAGGCTTTATTTATTCAGAGCAGGATTCGGTTTTAGGAGACTGAGATTCCATTCCCACATCCAGATTTCGTTTGCATGCAATAAACGATACCCCATCGAGTCGTCTTCTGTGCGGCCGTATTTGCTGAAACTCATCGTCGAATCTGCGGGCAAAAATAACTCAACTTGACAGAACTCAGTGATCAAGTTTAATAAAAAAGTCCTGATGATTGGATTTGGCTCTGTTGGACAAGGGCTCCTGCCTTTATTTCTGAGCGCTTTTTCAGTCCATCCGTCACAAATAAGAATTATTGCTGCAGATGATAACGGTCTTATTGCGGCTAATTATCTGGGGGTCAGCCATACTCTCCTGCCTCTTACGCCTTCAAATTATTCCGATGTTTTAGCCCGTCATCTTCAGGATGGGGATTTGTTGATCAATCTGTCGGTCAATGTTTCTTCGGTCGCACTAATCACATGGTGCAAGGCCAATGATGTACTGTATCTGGATACATGCGTGGAGCCTTGGGCAAACGGCTATACCATCGAAGATTCCATAACATTGGCATCGACTAACGCTTGGCTGCGCCGGCAGGCGTTATCGCTCTTTGAGCCCGGCGCCGCAACGGCAATTATCGCACACGGAATGAATCCTGGCTTGATCAGTCATTTCGTCAAGGCAGCATTGCGAAGTCTGGCAAGCCGTAAAAATATTTCTGTTGATCAGACTCCATCCTGGGGTGAGCTTGCTTCGTTACTGGGGGTCAGGGCCGTTCACATTGTTGAACGGGATACTCAGGATGACAATCAGTCGCTGCAGTACGGTGAATTCGTCAATACATGGTCTGCGGAAGGCTTATACAGTGAAGCATGGCTGCAAAAAAGTGAAGTATTCTGGGGGAGTTCTGAAGATTTTTTTCCTGGCGAGGCTCAGTCAACAACGCATAATAATGCACTTCGACTGACGAAAAACGGAGCAAATATACAAGTTAAATCATGGACTCCGTCGCTGGGGGAACAAAATGGAATATTGGTCACTCACCACGAAGTGATTTCGATCGGCGAACTGCTCTATACTGCTGATTATAGCCCCACTGTTGGTTATGTCTATAACCCTTCCTTGAAGGCAAAGGCAAGTTTGCGCAACCTCCAGTTGGGCCAACCGGTAACACACTTTCGAGTAATGAACAGCCCGACACTGCAAGGTTTTGATGAGGTCGGAGTTCTGCTGGTTCACGAAACCGGATCGTTGTGGCACGGTACAACACTGAATTGTTCTGAGGCGCGCCGGCTGGTACCTTTCAATAATGCGACATCCTTGCAGGTGGTCGCAGGTGTAATCGCTGCACTAACATGGATGTTCGATAACCCTCGCGCCGGAGTTGTCGAGGCAGAGTCGCTCGACAGCGAGAAAGTCCTCGATATTGCACGACCCTACCTTGGAAAAGTCAGTATGGTTGAAACGGATTGGCGTCCGGACACTGGCGCAGGTTTCAGTGGTGTTTTGGCTACGCACGTCGAACAATTCGAGTCGTCCCAGCAAATTGAGAAAGCATGAATATTAGACGATCTGAAGTCATATGTTTGCTGATGATAGGGGTTGGAATAGCCGGCTCTAAACTCTCTCAGCGTTCCGACGAAAAAAGCACCGTAAACTTGAAGCAAGATTATTACGCAACTAAGGCGGCGTGTATTCAGGATTGGGGAACTGAGGAAAGCTGCACTAAGAATAATGATGGCGAGACAAGTTCGGGAGGGAACAGCGGCGATAACAATCAGTCCGGGCGATACAACGGGCCCAGATACTATTGGGACAGGGAGGCCGGACATCCAGTCATTGTTGCCGATAGCGGACTACATCAAGCGGCGCCTTCTGCACGTCCCAATGGTGCCGCCTTTTCACACAGCTTGGGCGTTAGAGATGCGGGAACTGTAACCCGAGGCGGATTTGGTCAGTTCAGTTCCCTTGGACGCGGCGGGTAATGATATGAAAAGGTTGGCTAGTGCAGTTCGGCCCGACTTCGGGAAAAAGCTGGAGTCAATTGGACTTTCGTTCTGGGAGTGGGATAGTTATTGGAAGGAGGATGTTTGCTACCGCTTTACTGCGGCTCAGATTGATGACCTTGAGGCGGCGACTGCCGAATTGCACAGGTTGTGCCTTCAGGCCGTCAAATATGCGATTGAACATGATCGCCTTTTTGACCTGAAAATACCTGAAGCTTTTCATCCGTTGATCAAGTCTTCGTTTTTCGCAGACGATTTCAGTTTGTATGGGCGATTTGATCTAGCGTATGACGGAATTAATCCTCCGAAGATGTTGGAATATAACGCAGACACGCCTACTTCCATCCTCGAATCAGCTGTCGCGCAATGGTATTGGCTGGAAGATGTTTTTGCCGAGGATGATCAGTTCAACTCTTTGCATGAAAAGCTTGTCGCGCGCTGGAAAGCCTTGCCGGACGATGGCCCTATCCATTTTGCGTCCATATCCAATAATGAAGAAGATTGGGTCGCAATTGCCTATCTGATGGACACTGCGATGCAGGCTGGAAAACAGGTTGAACACGTGTCTCTCGAGGATATCGGATGGGATGACTCGAAAGCTCAGTTCGTTGATAAACTGGACAAGTCCATCAAATGTCTGTTCAAACTTTATCCTTGGGAATGGATGATGCGTGAACCCTTTGGCGAACATGTTTTCGACTCGGGAACCCGTTTCGTCGAACCGATCTGGAAGTCAGTCCTGTCCTGCAAAGGCATGCTGGCAATATTGTGGGAGCTGTTTCCAAATCATCCGAACCTGCTTGAGACGTATTTTGAACACCCACATGACTTGACTGCTTTCGCGAAGAAGCCTTTGTTTTCGAGAGAGGGTGCAGATATCGAATTCTATGAAGACGGTCAGTTGACCTGTCGCAGTAGTCAAGGCGTGTATGGAGCTGAGGGTTATGTTTACCAGGCTCTTTTTTCTTTACCTTGCTTTCACGGCATGTACCCTGTTATCGGCTCGTGGGTGGTTGGCGGTGAGCCTGCCGGAATATGTATCCGTGAAGATGTTACGCCTATAACAACCAACATGAGTCATTTTGTCCCTCATGTTTTTTAATTGGATTAAAAGATGCCGGCTCTAATGTCAGTCGCCTATTTGATTACAGCAGCTCTCCTGCTTGGAATTTGTATCTCAGTTTATCTTTGGATAACACCCTATCGGGAACTGGCTTTGATACGCGACGGCAATGTTGCTGCGTCACTTTCGCTTGGCGGGGCGACAATCGGGCAAGCTATACCAATAGCATCCGCGATTTACTTCACACATGATCTGATCGAAATGGTTCGTTGGGCAGCGATTGCGTGTGCGATGCAGTTCATCTTGTTTCAGATAATTCGCAGGCAAGCCCATGGAGTCGAGACCGGTAATGTTGCACTGGGGGTTGTTCTGGCATGTCTATCGATTTCGACAGGTATGCTGGTTGCCGCTTGTATAAGCTGATCAAGTGCTTGTGACAGTGGTCATGCCCCTCAACCGCTGCCCATCGATGCGCCTGCATCGTCGGCTTTTGGCCCATTGCAGTCGCCTATGGGCATGAATTCATCGCCCCGAAGCAGTCATTCAACGTTTCAGGTAAGGGGCGCTGCGTGGCGCTTTATCGCACAGCGTACAGCGACCGAAGGGACCGCCCTCGACCGTAGTGTTGGGGGCGAATCTATTGGGCATGCCGCACCACCCACCCATCGGGTGCAATAAACAGAGCAAGCAATCCGATTGACTGTACGGCGGCAGTAAGCAGGGTCGTGGCCGGTTGCCGATTGAGCCATGCGTACGACAGGCAGAGAACAATTGACATGCCCAGTACTAAAGACCAGCGAAGTTCTGTGATGTTTGGGATTTGTGCCCCAAGAATAGACAAGAACGACTCGACAAAGATGCCTGCGACAATTGTTAGTGCGACCAGAGCGAAGGTGAAGTTGCGAACGAAGGTGCACATAAGGTTTGTGCCGCCCAGCGTTGGAGGTAACCGGGCTGGCGAAGATAGATCCGGTTGACCGAACAATTAGAGCGTGACTTCTTTCCAAGTGACATAACGCTTCCAGTCTTTCGGAATAGTGAAGTGCAGGATTACATAAGGGACCACAACCATTGAGGCAAGCATTGCTAGCACAACCGCACCGGAGGCCTTACAGCCGGTTATCCACCCAAAAGCCATTAAGCAATGCAACGACTAAGATAATTCCGGGTAAAAGTTGTCGTTCGCTAGGGCGCTGATTCTGCATTAGCTCACCAGAACACCTTGGGCACTCAAGATGCCATCGAAGCGCGAGCAACCGCGACTCGCCAGGCCGAGGTACCTTGGCGAGCTTGAGTCCTTTCAGATCGGACGAACATAGTGGGCATAAGTAGTTCATGAGTTCTAACGTTCGAATTCAGCGGCCGCCGAAGGCAGTCCGTTGGAATGAATGGTTAGGCTTCACTTTGCCAAGTAGCCATAGTGGGTGAGGAACGTAGCGATGGCCTCCGCAAAATGCTCGGCCAAGCTCCAACTTGTGCGCTGATTTTTACCAAATTCAAATTGGATTGCATCAATGCCTTGAGGCCGATGGCTGCCATAGAAGGAGACGGTGTGTCCGCCAGCAAAGCGGCGATCTTCTTCTGGCGATGCCGAACCGAGACTGGGGTTGACGTTGTAGCCCTTTGAGGCCAGCCCACCGAGGATGCTCTTCTCACCTTGGATTGCTTCTATGCCGTGCTTCTGAACAAGAGCCTTGGCCGTCAGTCCAGCGCGGGTACCTCGGAAGGTGGTGTTTAAATCTTCTGATTGTCCGTGTATGTCTAGGAGCAAAGCGCCTTGAGGAAATGCCGCACGCAGCTCGGAAACATGGCGAGCAATTTCGGCATGGTAAGCCTGATAGGTGGGTAGAGCCTCCGCCGACTGCATGGCATCTTGTTCCGCTCGATTTGCATCTAGGTACTTGCGGCTGAACTTGGCGATCACGAGTCTCGGCCTAGCTTTAAGTTTCTGCTCCAGAAGCGAGGCTACTTTCTCCGCAAGCGGTCGGGTTCCCAGATCTCGAACGGTGGCCCCGACGGTGCGAACTGGAACCGAACCAATGGGCTCTTCGCCATCATGCGGTACGGTAAGAAGCAGAGGCAGCGATCCCTCTGACGAGATCACAAGTGAGCTGTCGGCGGAAGCAGTTCCAGGCAGCGCTGCGGCGAGGAAAGCAAGAACCAGAGATCTTCGGTGCATGGGCCATGCGCTCCGTGAAATGTAATTTTGTGCAGTACTGAATTAATGCGTAAATCGGCAGCAGCCGCGCTTAATGTGCCAGCCCTGTCGGCGCCGCACAAGTTTGTCTATTGCCTCGCCGCCGCGAGGACAACGCGATGCCACAGACTCACCTTGGTTCGGCGCAGCCGCGCGCAGCACTGCGGCCCGTCACGGCCGATGCGATGCCGCCCTTGCGTGCGCCTCGGCTGCTGGATCAGGTGCGCGAAAGGGTTCGTTACCTGCATTACAGCCGGCGCACTGAGTAGGCATACGCGCATTCGTGCAAGGCCTTCAGCCGCCTTCACGGGCTGCGCCACTGCTTCGCGACGCACTTGCTGCAAGACGGATACGACATCCGCACAGTTCAGGACCTGCTCGGTCACGCGGACGTGGCAACGACCATGATCTACACACACGCATTGAAGATGGGCGGCGGCGCTGTGCGCAGCCCGCTCGACGCGCTGGTTGCTCGCGCGCGACCCCAGAGCGGACCTTGATGAGCGTCTTGAGGCGACGAGATCCAAGCTGCCGCCACAACGCACGCGTTCAGGTGCCGCACATCGCTGACCTTCACCTTGAGCGACTGCTCGGGTCTGACGCCGGACACGGCGTGCAGCACCACCCCTGCTACAGCGCTGGAGCGCCGCCCCATGGCATCGTTCACCGTCTTCCCCGGGGCAGCCTGTGTATTGTTTGAGACCGGCATCGCTTGGGCGCCGGCTGAGCGAACTGCATGCGCTTCGCGCATCCACCGTGACAGGCCAATTTGGGTGAATCAAAAGGCACGTCACGGCGCTTGCTTTGACTTGCCTGTAGCATCCGCCACGCCGTCAACATGATTTCGCAACTGGATTCAAAAGCTCGTTATGCACTCAACTGAAACTGACTATCTGATTGTTGGTGCGGGCGCTACGGGACTGTCGTTTGCAGACACGTTGCTGAAAGAAAGCGGCGCGCACATCACCATCGTAGACAAGCATGCTCAACCCGGCGGGCACTGGAACGATGCCTATCCATTTGTTGGACTGCATCAGCCATCGGCTTTTTATGGTGTGAACTCGCTTGAGCTCGGCTCAGGCCGCAAAGACAGCATCGGTCACAACGCCGGACTCTACGAACTGGCCAGCGGCGCCGAAGTAAGCAGCTATTTTCAGAAAGTGATGCATCAGGTGTTGCTGCCTAGTGGCAGGGTGCGCTATCTGCCGCTCAGCATGTTCATGGGAATGAGCGCTGATGGCGCAAACCTGAAGTCCATCCTCTCCGGGCAAGTGACGACACTGAAAGTGCGCAAAAAGCGCGTTGATGCAAGCTATTTCAGCCCCAACGTACCCGCCACTTCAGCGCCCAGGTACAGCGTTGCAGAGGGTGTGCGCCTCGTTACGCCCACGCAACTCACCCACATCTGGAACAACATCCAGGAGCCACCGGCCCACTTTTGCATTGTCGGCGCCGGCAAAACTGCGATGGACGTCGGGGTGTGGCTGCTGGGCTGTGGTGCTCCGGCGGGGTCCGTTTCCTGGGTCGTGCCGCGCGATTCCTGGTTGGTCAATCGCCTTACCACGCAACCTGGCGAAGAGTTTTTTCAGCACTCGGTTGGCGGCATGGCGCAGCAACTCAAGGCCATTGCACAGGCCGCAACGATCGAGGACCTTTTTTTGCGTCTCGAGGCTTGCGGGCAAATGCTTCGTATTGACCGCAAGCAAACACCCACCATGTTTCACTACGCAACGATCTCCGAAGGCGAGGTACAGATCCTGCGCCAGATCACGCAAGTGATTCGCAAAGGCCGCATGCGCGCTATCGAGTCAGACGCTGTGGTGCTGGAGCAAGGCCGTCAGGCCATGCCGCGCGGAACGCTCTACATCGATTGCACTGCCTCGGCCGTACAAGCCAATGATGGCAGCTACAACGCCCCCGAGCCCATGTTTCAACCCGGCAAAATCGTGCCCCAGCTCGTGCGCGCGCCGATGGTGACCTTCAGCGCTGCGGTTTGCGCCTATGTGGAAGCCCATTACGACGATGACGCCATCAAAAACAAACTCTGCACGCCGGTGCCATTCCCACGCAACATTGCCGGCTGGGTGCAATCAACGATGGGCAACATGGCCAATCAGCTTGCCTGGAGCGCGGATAAGTCCCTGCGCAATTGGATGCGCGACACACGCCTGGACGGCTTTGGCAAACTGACAGCCAATCTGAGCGCTGATGAGACCGAGAAGTTGGCCACTGTTGCGGACATCAGGCAGTACGGGATGGGCGCGATGGGAAACATGAAGAGACTATTGAGCGGGCAGTGAATCTGCCGAAAGGCGAGACGCCCGACCTGATCCTGCCTCAGCACCAGGAGTTCAAGGTACTGAGCCAGCGTCGCCAAGTGAAGAGGCTTTTGCTTTGATCGAACAAAAGACAGCTATCGTCACCGGCGCAAGCCGTGGGATCGGACACGGTGTCGCGCAGCGGCTTCGTGCGCTGGACTGGCGAGTCATCACTGTCTCGCGATACCCCTTGCCGAAGGAATGCCCCTGGAACGACGAGTTCAACACACACGTCGAGCTGGATCTGTCGGATCTGGACCAGATTACAAAGACAGTGGACGCATTGCGCCCGCTGCTCGGCGGCTCTAAATTACACGCACTGATCAACAACGCCGGCATCTCGCCTAAAGGGGCGTCTGGGGAACGCGTCAACTCTTTGACCACCGACCTCAAGGTCTGGCAAGAGATGTACAACATCAACTTCTACGCGCCGCTGATCCTGACGCGTGGCTTTGCTCAGGAGCTCTCCAACGCACGGGGCTCTGTCGTCAACCTGTGTTCGATCGCCGCCTATCGGGTTCACCCCTTTGCAGGCGCCGCCTATGCCGCATCGAAGGCAGCCCTGGCGGCCCTGACTCGCGAAATGGCAGCCGACATGGCGTCTCTCAATGTGCGTGTCAACGCCATCGCGCCGGGCGAAATCAATACATCAATCCTTTCACCGGGCACCCAGACCATCGTTGACAACAACATTCCGATGCGCCGCCTGGGCGAGGTGAGTGAGGTGGTCGACCTGATCGAGTTCTTGTGCAGCCCCAAGGCCGCTTACATCACAGGCGCGGAAATACCGATCGATGGTGGGCAGCGCGTCTGATTTTTCGTTACTTGTTGTGTTGTTGATCGCTGAATCAAGGGTTCAGCCGCGTCGGCGTCTGAGCGCTGCCGGCAGCACGATGCGACCGCCCGAGCGCAGCCGGTCACCGATCCGATGCATCAGGATGTAGAACACCGGAACGAAAGGAATCGCAAACAGGGTCGAAGCCAGCATGCCGCCGAAGACCACCGTTCCCAGGGCACGCTGGCTGGCCGAACCGGCGCCATCAGCCTGCAGCAGCGGCACCACGCCGAGAATGAAGGCCAGCGAGGTCATGATGATCGGCCGCAAACGCCGGCGGGTGGCTTCGATCACCGCTTCAGCCGAAGGCATCCCCTCCTCGCGCAACTCGCGCGCAAACTCGACGATCAGGATGGCGTTCTTCGCGGCCAGCGCGATCATCAGCACAAGTCCGATCTGGGTGTAGATATCGACCGGATACTTGCGGATGACCAGTGCCACGAGGATGCCGACCAGCGACATCGGCACGGTGAGAATCACTGCGGCAGGGTCGAGCCAACTCTCGTATTGCCCGGCCAGGATCAGGAAGACCAGCACGATCGACAGGCCAAAGAGCAGCGCCGACTGATTGCCCATCAGCTTTTCCTGATAGGCCAGACCGGTCCACTCATAGCTGACGCCCGGTGGGAGCGCCTCCTTCGACAGCTCGGCCATCTTGTCCATGGCCTCACCCGAGCTGTACTTGGGCGTCGGAATACCGATCAGCGCTGCTGCCGGATAGAGGTTGTAGCGGTAGATCAGGTCCGAGCCGCTGACCGGCACCACTTTTGCGAGGGACCCGAGCGGCACCATCTGACCGCTTGTATTCATCACGTTCAGCTTGCGGATGTCCTCGATACGCCGTCGAAATTCGGCCTCTCCCTGAAGCCGAACCTGAAAACTCTGATTGAACTGGTTGAAGGTATTGACATAGCTCGAGCCGAGATAGGTCTGCACCGCACTCAAAACCTCCTTGATCGGCACGCCCTGGCTGCGCGCGGCCGTGCGGTCGATATCGATCGAGATCTTGGGGCTGTTGGCATCGAAAGTGGTAAAGCCCATGCGCAGCAAACCGGGCTCCTCGCGCGCCTGATCCAGCAGCGCATTCGTGGCGGTCTGCAACTCTCGTGTGCCGAGGTTGCCGCGATCCTCGATCATCATCTGAAAGCCGAAGGCGGTTCCGAGCCCGGGGATCGGCGATGGCGGCATCACCACAAAGCTGGCCTGCGGCACCTCGGCAAGGCGCTTGTTCAGTTCACCGAGATAGTTGACCAGCGAAAAATCCTTCGGGCGTTTGTCGAAGTCAGTCAGAACAACGAAGGTGGTGAGGACATTCGAAACCTTGGCCGAATCGATGGCCGAAAAGCCGCCGATGCTCACCCAGCCCTTGACCGCCTTTTCCTCGCCCAGCACCGCATCGACCGCCGCCGCGGTTTCGCGAACCCGTTCCTGCGACGACCCGGCCGGCAATCGGGCGATCAGGATGCAATAGCCCTGATCCTCCAGCGGCATCAGCGAGGTCGGATAAAGCGAGAAGCCCACCGCTGCCGAACCGACGAGCGCAAAGAACAAGCCGGCCATGCGCTTGGGCCGTTGGGTCATCCAGTTGACCAGGCGAAGATAAACATTCTCGAACGCTGCGAACCCCCGGTTGAAACCGCGATAAAACCAGTTCTCGCGAAAATCTGCCGGTCGCGCTTTCAGATAGAGCGCGCATTGCGCCGGCTGCAGGGTCAACGCACTGATGGCGCTCAGGATCGCGGTGGCCGCGATCACCAGCGCAAACTGACGGAACATCTGACCGGTGATGCCTGGCAAAAAAGAGGCCGGCAGAAACACTGCGGTCAGCACCAGGGTGATCCCCAGGATCGGACCGGTCAGCTCACCCATCGCCTTGATGGCTGCGTCCTTGGGGCTCAGGCCCTTCTCGATATAACGCGAGGTGTTCTCGACAATGACGATGGCATCGTCCACCACAATGCCAATCGCGAGAATCAGCGCAAAAAGCGTCATCAGATTCACGGTAAATCCCAGTGCCGCCATCGCCGCAAAACTGCCGACAATGGTCACCGGAATCGAGACCGCCGGCACCAGCATCGCACGCGGGTTTTGCAGGAACAGCATGATCACCGCCAGCACCAGCACACCGGCTTCGATCAGCGTGGTGTAGACCGCACCGATCGACTCCTGGATGAACACCGTCGTGTCGTAGAGCGAGGTGTATTCCAGACCCGGCGGGAAGACCTTGCTCAGCTCCTTCATCTTGGCCCGCGCGATATCGGCAACCTCAAGCGCATTGGCGCCGGGCAGCGCATAGATCGCCACATGCGCCGCCTTCTTGCCGCTTAGCCCGGAAAACACGGTGTAGCTCTGCTGACTGAGTTCGATGCGCGCCACATCCTTCAGGCGCACCAGTGCGGCAGTCTGCGCACTGGCTGTCGACGGCTGCGACGCCGGCGGCACGCTTTTGACGATGATGTTTTCAAACTGTCGCACTTCGGTCAGCCGCCCCAGCGCGGTGACCGTGAACTGGTAGAGCTGCCCGTCAGCAGTGGGCGGGCCACCGATCTGCCCACCGACCATCTGGTTGCTTTGCGAGGCGATCGCGTTCTGGACCTGCGGCGGGGTCACACCGAAGGCCTGCATCTTGCTGGCGTCCAGCCAGACCCTCATCGCATAGGGTCCGGCGCCCAGCACCGAGACCTGCCCGACACCAGGCAGTCGCTGCAGGGGGCTGACCAGATTGATGCCGGCGTAGTTGCTCAGAAAGACTTCGTCGTAGCGATTGTCCTTGGAATAGAGACTCTCGATCAGCAGGATATTGGTGCTGACCTTGCGGACATTGACCCCCTGGGCGGCGATAGACGGCGGCAGTTGCGGCACCGCGCTGCTGACCGCGTTCTGGACCAGCGACAAGGACTTGTTGAGGTCACTGCCAATCGAGAACGTGATGGTCAGCGTGTAGCTGCCATCGCTGCCGCTGCTCGACTGCATGTAGATCGAGTTTTCCAGCCCGTTGACCGCGCGCTCGATCGGAATCGCAATGGTGTCGGCAACTGTCTGGGCGTCGGCACCGAAATAGATCGTCGAGACCTGAATCGTGGGCGGCACGATCTGGGGATATTGCGCAACCGGCATCTGACTCAGACAGACACCACCGATCAGCAGCATCACAATCGCGATGACATTCGCGAGGATCGGCCGCTCGATGAAAAACTTGGACATCAGACCGGGGCGTTCAAGACAGTGGCCCGGCTCAGCGACCGGGCTTCGAGGCGTCGGGAACAGCAACCATCACGTTGGCCGCCTGCTTGCGCTCACGCCTGCGTGAGACAAAGCCTTCGATGATCACGTAAAAGCCAGGCACAAAGGGAATCGCGATCAGCGTCGAGGCCATCATGCCGCCGAACACCACCGTGCCAAGTGCCTGCTGGCTGGCGGCACCGGCACCCTGCGCAGTGAGCAAGGGCACCACGCCGAGAATGAACGCGATCGAGGTCATCACAATCGGGCGGAACCGTTTGTGGGCCGCTTCGACCGCTGCCTCCTGCGGGCTCATGCCTTCTGCGCGAAGTTCTTTCGCAAATTCCACGATGAGAATGGCATTTTTTGCAGCGAGCGCAATCATCAGCACGAGTCCGATCTGGGTATAGAGATCGGCCGGGAATCCGCGAATCGTCAGCGCAATCACGATACCCACCAGCGCCATCGGCACCGTGAGAATCACCACCGCCGGGTCCGACCAGCTTTCATACTGACCGGCCAGCACCAGGAACACCAGGATGATCGATAGCGCGAAGATGAAATAGACCTGATTGCCCCCCAGCCGTTCCTGATAGGACAAGCCGGTCCAGTCAAAGCCTGCCGATGCCGGCAACGCATCCTCGACCACCTTTTGCATCGCATCGAGGGCCTGACCGGGACTGACGCCCGGCGCCGGATCACCGACGATGGCAGCCGACGGATAGAGGTTAAAGCGGGTGTTCAGATCGGAGCCCAGCACCTTGCGGATACTGACGATGGCGCCCATCGGCACCATCTGGCCCGAGCGGTTGGCCACATACAGCGAGCGGATATCGTCGAGCTGGCGCCGATGCGTCGAATCGGCCTGCACCCTGACCTGAAAGCTCTGGTTGAACTTGTTGAACTGATTGACGTAGGTTGATCCGAGGTAGGTCTGCAGGGTCTGAAAGACGTTGTCGATGCTCACACCAAGCGACTCGGCCATCGTGCGGTCGATATCGAGAAAGATCTGCGGGCTGTCGGCACTGAACGATGTGGTGACCTCGGCCAGCTGAGGGTTCTGCTTGGCCTTGGCCAGCACATCGCGAACCACCTCCTGGAACGGCCGCAACCCGAGGCCACCGCGGTCCTCCAGCACCATCTGGAATCCGCCCGATTGACCCAAGCCCGGGATCGGCGGCGGAACGACCACCGCAAAATCGGCCTTGCGGAGGTCGCGGAACTGCTCGCGCAAGGCGCGAACCAGGTTCTCCTGAGTGAATCCTGCCGGTCGCTTGTCCCAGTCTTCATAGACCACATAGACCGACAGCACATTGGACAGGGTTGCCGAATCGAGCGACGAATAACCGCCGCTGGTAATCCATCCCTTGACCCCGGGCGTCTTTGCCAGGGTTGAATCGATCTGGGCAGACAGTTCGCGCAATCGCGGCTGCGCAGCACCCGGCGGCAACTGGGCGACCACCATGCAGTAGCCCTGGTCTTCGATCGGCAAGAAGGCCGTCGGCAGCCGTGTAAAGCCGACTGCCGCAAGCCCGACGATCATCAGGTACATCGCCACCATGCTGCGCGGATGCACGGTCATCCAGCGGACCACGCCGATATACCGGTTTTCGATCGCGTCATAGACACGGTTGAATCCGCGAAAGAACCAGTTCAGCTTTCGCTCCCCGTCATGCGGCTTCATGTAGAGCGCGCACTGTGTCGGGTTGAGCGTCAGGGCATTGATGGCGCTGATGATCGCGGTGGCTGCAATGACCAGGGCGAACTGGCGAAACATCTGACCGGTGATGCCGGGCAGAAACGATGCCGGCAGAAACACCGAGGTGAGCACCAGCGTGATGCCGAGGATCGGCCCGGTCAGTTCGCTCATCGCCTTGATGGCGGCGTCCTTGGGGCTCAAGCCTTTCTCGATGTAGCGAGCGGTGTTTTCGACGATGACGATCGAGTCATCGACCACGATGCCGATCGCCAGAATCAGCGCGAACAGGGTCATCAGATTGACGGTAAAACCGAGTGCCGCCATCGCTGCAAAGGTGCCGATGATCGTGACCGGCACCGTGATCGCCGGCACCAGCATCGCGCGAAAGTTCTGCAGGAACAGCATGATGACCAGCAACACCAGCACGCCGGCCTCGATCAGCGCGGTATACACGCCGCTGATCGAGTCGTTGATGAAGGCCGAGCTGTCGAGCAGGGCGGTGTATTCGAGGCCTGGCGGAAACTTCTCGCTCATCTGGTCCATCAGCTGCCTGACCTCAGCCGCCACTTTCAGCGAGTTGGCCCCCGGCAGGGTGTAGATGTTGAGCTGCGCCGCTTTCTTGCCGCTCAGACTGGAGAAGGTTCCGAAGGACTGCTGGCTCAGATCGACCCTGCCGATATCCTTCAGGCGCACGATCGCGGCCGACGGCGCGGTCTGGACTTGCTTGCTGTTGCTGGAGGCCGTGCTGCTCTTGATAATGATGTCTTCGAACTGCCCGACATCGGAGAGTCGCCCCAGCGTCAGGACGGTGAACTGAAACAGCTGATCGGAGGCCACCGGTGCTGCGCCGAGCTGACCACCGGCGACCTGCAGATTCTGATCCTGGATTGCATTCTGGACATCGGTCGCGGTCAGGCCATAGAACTGCAGCTTGAGGGGATCGAGCCAGATGCGCATGCTGTAGGGGCCGGCCCCCAGAATCTGGACCTGACCGACCCCGGGGAGCCGCGCAAGCGGGCTCTGCAGATTGATGATCGCGTAGTTGCTCAGGAAGGTCTCGTCGTAGCGGCCGTCCTTAGAATAGAGGCTTCCGATCATCAGCACATTCGTGCTGACTTTCTGGACGATGACACCTTGTGTCTGAACTGCCTGAGGCAGTTGCGCGACCGCACTGTTGACCGCGTTTTGAACCAGTGCCACCGAATTGTTCAGGTCGGTGCCGACATTGAAGCTCAGGGTCAGAACATAGCTGCCATCGCTGCCACTGCTCGAGCTGAGCGCAAACGATCCCTCGATCCCGTTGACCGCCTGCTCGATCGGAATGCCGACGGTGGTCGCGACCACCTCGGCACTCGCCCCGGGATAGGAGGTCGTGATCTGGATCGTTGGCGGAACAATCTGGGGATATTGCGAGACCGGCAGCGTCAGCAGGCAGACCACGCCGAGGACGACCGTAATGATCGCGACGACATTGGAGAGGATCGGCCGCTCGACGAAAAATGCCGAGATACTCACTTCGCCGGGCCTTCGCCGGCTGGCCTGACCGCGGCTTGAGTCTGGCTGGCAGGCGCCGGCTTATCCGAGGCGGCTGCATTGACAGCAGGCTTTGGCGTGACCTTCTGGCCCGGCACTGCCCGAAGCAAGCCCTCGACGACCACCGAATCATCCGCGCCAAGCCCATCCCGAATCACGAGCTTGTCGCCCATCTGCAGCCCGACCTTGACGCCTCGGCGCTCGACGACATTATTGGCACCGACCACCAGCAGGTATTCACCCTGCTGATCAAATCGCACCGCATCGCCCGGCACCAGCAGGGCATCGGTTTTCTCGAGTGCCGTGACCCGAACCCGCGTGAAAAGACCCGGCAGGGTTTTCTGCTGAGGATTCGGCCAGACCGCTCGCATTTGCAGCGTCCCGGTGGTGGACGACACATCGAGCGCGGCAAAGTCGAGATAGCCCTTGTGCGGAAAGCCCTCCTCGTTCACCAGCCCGAAGTTCGCCGGAATCCTGCCCTGCGTCAGCAACTGCGGATTGGCAGTGCGCTGACGTCCGGCAAGTGCCAGCAACTCGCGCTGGTCGATGGTGAAGTAGACATAAAGGGGATCGATCTGGTCGATCTGGGCAAGGGTGGTCGGTTGCCCGGCCCCCCCAACCAGATTGCCGACATCAATCAGGTGGCGGCCGATGCGCCCGTCCATCGGCGAACGAATGAGCGTGTAACTCAGGTTCAACTCGGCGAGATCAATTTGTGCTTTGGCCGAGGCCACGCCGGCCGCCGCCTGATCTTTTTTAGACTGCCACTGATCGACCTGCGTTTGCGTGGCCGCATCCTGAGCGACCAGGCGCTGGTAGCGCGGCAATTCGATTTCGGCGTGCTTGTAGGACGCCATCTGGCCATCGAGCTGCGCCTTGGCCTGCTTGAGCTGGGCGATGTATTGCTCCTGCTGCAGCGTAAAGAGCAGATCGCCCTTCTTCACCGGCTGACCATCCACGAAATGGATTTTCTGGAGATAGCCTTCTACGCGTGCCACAACGGTCACCGTTCGGACCGCCGCGGTATTGCCGGTGAAATCGAGATAGTTGGCCACGACCTCTCGGCCCGGCTTGGCCACCGTCACCGCAGGCGGCTCGGGTGCCACAACAACCTTTGCGTCCTTGCAGCCCGACAGACCCATCGACAGACCCAGCATCAGCACGCCAGCGAACAGCGCGCCAAGTGTTCTGCGGCCGCTGATTGCGGCAGATACCTTCATGTTTCGTCCCTCGAAATCGGGCAATTTCATTGCGTCACCACTCAGGCGGTCGAATCAGCGGCGTCACATCACCGGGTGCCGGCAGGCCCCGCACCGGCGGCCAGGCCCCACCCTCGGGCTTGAGCAATGTCCCCCAATCGGTGCGTTCCGCCATCTCGTCTTTGACTTTCTGCGTCACCCTGTCCTGACCCTGCCAAAGCTCCCAGCCCCCACCCATCGCGCGATAGGTCTGAATGAGGCCAAGGGGAATGTTTCCCTGCGCCACCGCAAGACTGTTGCCGGCCTTCAGAAGGTTCTCTTCGGCGGTCAGCACGGTGGTGAAGTCGGCGGTGCCCTCCTGGTATTGCAGCAGCGCAATGCGCAGCGACCCGGTGGCGGCGGTCAGACTCTTCTGAAGAAATTCAGCCTGAATGCGCGACTGAGTGAACTGCAGGATGCCGTCTTCGACTTCTTTCTGAGCGCTCAGAACGGTGTTCTGATAATTGATGAGCTGTTCCTGGAGCCTGGCATCCTGGACCCGGACGTTGTTGGTGATCTGCCCGTAATTCAGGATGTTCCATTGAAAACCCGGGCCTGCGGTATAGATGAGCGACCCCGCGCCGAGACTCGACTGGCCCACAGTGCTGCTCTGTATGCCGATGCTTCCCGACAGCGTGAAACTGGGCAGCAGGGCGGCCTTCGCCACGCCGATCTGGGCCGACTGCGCCGCAGCGTTCAGCTCTGCCTGACGGACATCGGGGCGGCGACGCAGAAGGTCTGCCGGGATGCCGACCATCAGACTTTCCGGTGCGCTCGGGATGGCCGACACGCCACCGAGCAGGCTATCGAGGGACGAGGGAGGCATGCCCAACAGCACGCATAAAGCGTCGACCGCCTTGCCGCGCTCGATGGCCAGTTCGGGGATCGACGACTGCGTCGTTGCCAGGGCGTATTCGGCCTGATAGACATCGCGCTTGGTCACCACCCCACCCTCGAAGCGCGCACGCGCGATCCCGAGGGCCTGTGTCTGACGCACGATGTTGTCGTTGGCAATGCGCGTGCGGGCCTCGAGGGTGCGGATCTGCACATAGACGCTGGCGACATCGCCGACCAGCGTCACCAGCACATCGTCATAAGCCGCCACTGACGAGAGGTAGGCATTGCCGGCCGCTTCGACACCGCGGCGAATCTTTCCCCAGACATCAAGCTCCCAGCCCGCCTGCAGACCGTAATTGGCCGACCAGTAATTGGGATTGACGACCTGATAGGGCGCGGACGTCGACATTCGGGAACGGTAGAGCGAGGCAGTCGCCTGCTGCTGCTGCGGATAGAAATCACCGATCGCGATACCGAGCTGCGCGCGCGACTGAAGCACCCGCACGCCGGCGGCCTGCAAGCTCAGGTTCTGTCGAAATGCGATGTCGACGAGCCTGGAGAGCGTCGGATCATTGAGCGCGGCCCACCAGTCTGCACGCTGCATCTGGGCAGCCTGTACCGCGGGCTGGCCCGACTCCTTCCAGCGATCGGGCAGATCGACTGCGGGCTGCTTGTAGTCGGGGCCGATCATGCATCCCGCCAACAGCAAGCCGCCAAGGCAAACCGACGCTCGACCGAGCACTCGCGCTGACAACTGTGGGATCAAGGAAACGGACCTGCGGAACACCGGCTGAGCGAAAAAATTTCGCGGTAAAAAAGGGAAAAGACTTATGTCGGCAGGTCGAAAGGGGCGGATGGGGCGACACTAAGTCGCGTTTCTTTCAAGCCCCGACAGACAACACTGAATGGAATGAGGTTACCGGTTGAGGTGCAGGCCGTCAATCAAAGGGCAGGCCCGACTTCAGCCTAAGACTTTCGTTGCTCTTGAAGCCGATGGGTTTCAGTCGGATACTGTATGTATGCACAGTATTCAGGCATTTTCAAATCTGGCCCAGCCCGCGCTGCCGAGCCCCCGTCTGCTCAACCGACAAGGCGCGGTGGGAGGCCAGTCATGATCGCCCCTTATGCCGAGCTTCACTGCGTCAGCAACTTCTCTTTCCTGCGCGGGGCTTCGCATCCCGAAGAACTTGTCGAGCGCGCTAAAGCCCAGTCCTATGCCGCACTCGCCATCACCGACGAATGTTCGCTCGCAGGGGTAGTGCGAGCTCATCTGCAGGCCAAGGCCACCGGGCTGCCACTGCTGATCGGCGCCGAGTTCGGCCTGCATGGTCTCTTCGGCCATCCCGATGCGCCGGCATCACCTGCCCCCTCCTCAACCACCGACCTGCCCGATCACAAAGACGGCCGCACGCTCGATACCCGCGCTGCGCCGCGCGATGCCCGTGCCCCGCCCGCACGCCTGGTCCTGATCGCACAAAACCGTGAAGGCTACGGCAATCTGTCGGCGCTCATCACGCATGCGCGCATGCGGGCCGACAAAGGCCACTACCGTCTGCTGCAGCAAGACCTGGATACCGGCGTGCCGGGTTGTCTCGCACTCCTGGTGCCCTGCCCCGAGGTAGCGGCTCAGCCCTGCAGCGACGCCAGCACCCCTCACCGTCCACTCGCCCGATTGCATGAGCAGGCCCGCTTCATCCGCGAGCGCTTCGGTGTACGCGCCTGGCTCGCGGCAGAGCTGCTCGCGCGCGGCCACGACGGGCCGCTGCTCGCTCGCCTGCGCGAGGCCTCCCACGCCTGCGGCCTGCCGCTGGTGGCCGCAGGCGATGTGCATTACCACCTGCGATCGCGCCGCAGCCTGCATGATGTGCTGGTCGCCACGCGGCTTGGCAAGCCAGTCAAAGACCTCGGCTTTTCGCTGGCAGCCAATGCCGAGCAGCATCTGCGAAGCCGGCTGCGCCTGGCCCAGCTCTATCCGCCCGAGCTCCTCGAAGAAACCCTCGAGATCGCGGCACATTGCCACTTCTCGCTCGACTCCCTGCGCTATGAATACCCCGACGAAATCGTGCCAAGCGACCACACACCGGCCAGCTGGCTGCGTCACCTCGCTTACGAAGGCGTAGTCGGGCGCTATCCGCAGGGGCTGCCCGAGACTGTACGCACCCAGATCGAGCACGAGCTCGCGCTGATCACCGAGTTGCACTACGAGCCCTACTTCCTCACGGTCGCCGACATCGTGCAGTTCGCGCGGTCGCGAGGCATCCTGTGCCAGGGCCGCGGGTCAGCGGCCAACTCGGCAGTCTGCTACTGCCTGGGCATCACCGAGGTCGACCCGGCCCGCACCAGCGTGCTCTTCGAGCGCTTCATCAGCCGCGAGCGCAATGAGCCACCCGACATCGATGTCGACTTCGAACACCAGCGCCGAGAGGAGGTCATTCAATACCTCTACGCCAAATACGGTCGCGAGCGCACCGCGCTCACCGGCGCCATCAACACCTATCGACCACGCTCGGCACTGCGCGATGTCGGGCGGGCATTAGGCATCGAGCCACAGCGCATCGACCTGCTCACCCGCAATCAGCAGTGGTGGGATGGGCGGTCGATTCAGCCCGAGCGCTTCGTCGAAGCCGGCTTCGATCCCGCCTCAGCCACCGTGCAGCACTGGATGACCCTCACGCAAACCCTGATGGGTTTTCCGCGCCATCTGTCGCAGCACAGCGGCGGTTTTGTCATCGCACGCGATTCACTCGCCCGACTGGTGCCGATCGAAAACGCGGCCATGCCCGAACGCAGCGTCATCCAATGGGACAAGGACGACCTCGATGCCCTCGGTCTGCTCAAGGTCGATGTGCTGGCACTCGGCATGCTGAGCGCCATCCGCCGCGCACTTGACTTCATCACCTTGCGCCGCCACGGCACACTCGACGGCCCGCAGCGCTTTCGCCTTCAGGACATCCCGGCCGAAGACCCCGACACCTACGAGATGATCAGCGCCGCCGACACCGTGGGCGTCTTTCAGATCGAGTCGCGCGCGCAGATGAGCATGCTGCCCAGGCTGCGCCCCCGTTGCTTCTACGACCTGGTGATCGAAGTCGCCATCGTGCGGCCCGGGCCAATCCAGGGCGGCATGATCCATCCCTACCTTCGACGCCGCCAGGGAATCGAGCCTGTCGACTATCCGCGCGATGAAATTCGACCGGCACTCGAGCGCACCTTAGGCGTACCGATCTTTCAGGAACAGGTGATGCAGATCGCGATCCTCGCCGCCGGCTTCACGCCCGGCGAAGCCGATCAGCTGCGCCGCGCCATGGCCGCCTGGAAACGCAAAGGCGGGCTGCATGCCTTCCAGACCAAGGTCATCGACGGCATGCTCGCGCGCGGCTATGAGCTCGAATTTGCCGAGCGCATCTTCAAGCAGATCGAGGGCTTCGGTGAATATGGCTTTCCCGAAAGCCATGCCGCCAGCTTCGCGCTGCTGGTCTATGTCAGTTGCTGGATCAAACGCCACGAGCCTGCGGCCTTCCTCGCAGCGCTTCTCGACTCTCAACCCATGGGCTTTTATGCACCGGCCCAACTGGTGCGTGATGCGCGCGCGCATGGCGTCGAGGTACGTGGCGTCTGCGTGCTCGAAAGCCGCTGGCACTCACAACTTGAAGAGCAAACGCCTGCCGCGGCGCAGATCGATCATGGCGTCGATTTTCGACCGCAACCCGCGGTGCGTCTGGGGCTTAACCGCATCAGCGGACTGTCCGAGCAGGCCGCCCATCGACTGCTGGCCGAGCGCGATCGACGCATGGCCGCAGGCATCGCACCAGCCTTTGCCAGCGTCGAAGACCTGGCCCGCAGCGCGCAACTGCAGCGCCGTGACCTGCAGGCGCTCGCCCATGCCGATGCCCTCGCCGCGCTGGCCGGTCACCGTGCTCAGGCGGCCTGGCAGGCCGCCGCCATCGAACCGATGCCGGCGCTGCTCGCCGATGCCCGCTTTTCCGAGCCCGACATCACGCTCGCGCCGCTGACCGAAGGCGAAACCATCGTGGCCGACTATGCGGCGCTCGGCATCCCGATGGGGCGACATCCGCTGGCCCTGCTGCGCGAGGCGCTCAATGCCTTTCAGGTGAAGCCGGCATCGGTGCTACGCGGCTATCCCGATGGCCGGCTCGCCCGCGCGAGCGGTCTGGTCACCCATCGCCAGCGGCCCGAGACCGCCCGCGGCGTGGTCTTCATCACCCTCGAAGACGATACCGGCACGATCAATGTCATCGTCTGGCCCGACCTGCTCGAGCGCTACCGCAAGGAGATCCTCGGCTCGCGCCTGATGACCGTCTTCGGTGTGTGGCAGGCCGATGTCGCCACCGGAGGGCAGGTCATGCATCTGGTCGCCAGGCGGGTAGTCGATCACACCCCGATGCTGGGCGAACTGACTGCACGCAGCCGTGACTTCCGATAGTTCGAGGTCAGGAAGATCGGCTCATTGCGTTCGACATGGCGGTGCGCTCGATGCCTTCACGAATCGCCAGCGTATCGAGATGCCAGGCGCGCGTCGGGTCAGACGGAGGTGCCGGCTTGGTCATCAGGAGCGATCAGCTTCGACCCGAAGAAAACTGCAGATTCATCTGCGCTTTCTGCGCAGGCTCTTCCACATGCTCCACCGGATTGAGGCGGCTGGCCTCAAGCTGATAGAGATACTCCGGCGTCACGTCGCCCGTGATGTAAACGCCATCAAAGCACGAAGCCTCGAATCGATTGAGATGGCGCCCGAGGTCGCGCACCGAACGTCGCATCGCATCGATGTCCTGATAGATCAGGGCATCGGCACCGATCGCCAGCCGAATTTCATTATCGGTGCGGCCATTGGCGATCAACTCTGAACGCGTCGGCATATCAATGCCATAGACGTTCGGGTAGCGCACCGGCGGCGAGGCCGAGGCGAAATAGACCTTGTTGGCGCCGGCCGCGCGAGCCATCTGGACGATTTCATGCGAGGTGGTGCCGCGCACGATCGAGTCATCAACCAGCAGCACATTCTTGCCGCGAAACTCGATGCTCATCGCGTTAAGCTTCTGGCGCACCGACCGACTGCGGATAGCCTGCCCGGGCATGATGAAGGTGCGCCCGACATAACGATTTTTGATGAAGCCCTCGCGATAATCGAGGTTGAGGCGATTGGCCAGCTGCAGCGCCGACGGCCTCGAGGTGTCAGGGATCGGCATGACCACATCGATATCGCCGGTTCGCAATTCGCGACGCACCTTCTCGGCAAGGTATTCGCCCATCTTCAGGCGGGCGTCGTAGACCGACACGCCATCGATCACCGAATCGGGACGTGCAAAGTACACATACTCGAAGATGCACGGATTGAGCGAGGCGTTTGGTGCGCACACCCGCGAATGAAAATTGCCATCGAGATCGATAAACACCGCCTCACCCGGAGCGATATCACGCACTAACCAGAATCCCATGCCTTCAAGTGCCACCGACTCGGAAGCGATCAGGTACTCGGTGCCATGGTCGGTCTCGGACACGCCATAGCAAAGCGGACGAATGCCAAGCGGATCGCGAAAACCAATCACCCCATAGCCGGCAATCTCGGCCACACAGGCATAAGCCCCCTTGACCCGGCGGTGGACTTCAGTGATCGCCTTGAAAATCGAATCAGGGTCGAGCGACACACCACCGGTGGCTGCCTGCAATTCGTTGGCCAGCACATTGAGGAGTACTTCAGAATCCGACTCGGTATTGATGTGTCGCCGATCGAGGCGAAACATCTCTTCCTTGAGCTGAGCCGAATTGGTGAGGTTACCGTTGTGGGCCAGCGTCAGGCCGAAGGGGGCGTTGACATAGAAGGGCTGCGCCTCTTCATCGTTTCCGGCCGACCCGGCCGTCGGATAACGCACATGAGCAATGCCGCTGCGCCCCGGCAATCCACGCATATTGCGAGTGCGAAAGACATCCCGCACCTGTCCGCTGCTCTTGTGCATCGAGAAAGTCTTGCCATTGGAGGTGGCAATGCCGGCGGCATCCTGCCCCCGATGCTGCAGCAGCAGCAGTCCGTCATAGAGAAGCTGATTGACAGGTGAACGTGCCACTACACCCAGAATGCCGCACATCAAACTTCTCCGATCATCAGCAGGACTGAAACCCAGTTCGTGCAATGTACCTTGTCAGGTGCGCTGCACGCCGCTCAAACGCTCGGGCAGGAAAGGCTCTGCCCACTGCACCAGCCACTCGAGCAGCGGGCGGCAATGCGCCTGCTGCCAGTCGGGCCGCTTGGAATATCCGGCAAGCTGCGCCGCAAGCGCCACCAGCAAAATGATCACCGCGGCCCTGACCGCACCGAGCGCGCCCCCCAGCAGACGGTCGGCGCCGCCAAGGCCGATGCCGCGCAGCGCACGAAACGCCAACGCACCGAGCATGCGCACCCCGATGAACAGCGCCAGGAAGATCACCACCACCACCAGGGCATACGGCAGTTCCGGCGGAAGCACGGGGACAAGCCAGTGCATCGCCACCGGCACACCCAGCAGACTCACCACCCAGGCGGCCAGCGCAAAAATGGTTCTGACCAGACCGCGAATAAAGCCCAGGCCGATCGACAGGATGACCACCGTCAGCACAAACCAGTCCCATGCCGTCAACCCGAACTCGGTCACGAAGAAAGATCCCGTTCACACGCGGCACTGATCACGATGGTGCGATCAGGGCTGCTTCAAGGCCACTGGCCTTGAGCTTTTCACGGGCCTGGTCAGCGACGTCACGGGTCGGAAAAGGCCCCGCTCTCACCCGAATTCGCTCACCCCGATCGGTCTTGATTTTTTCGGTGAAGCCGCGCAGGCCGGCGGCCTGAATCCGCTCAAGTGCTGTTGTCGCCGCGGCCTCGCTACTGAACGCGCCGACTTGGATCAGATATTTGCCGGCGGGTTTGGCCCCAGGCTGCTTGCCGCCGTCAACCGTCGGATTGGCCGAGACGCTGGAGGCGGCAGTCCCCTTCGTGGCGGGAACGGCGGGGGAGACGGGCACAATCGCTGAACCAGTCGACGAACCCGAGGCCGCCGACGGCATATCCGCTGCAACGGAAGACTTTGTGCGGTCAGTATCGGCCTGAGCGCCTGGCGCGGCGTTTGATGCGGGGGCTGATTCAAGCGACGCGACATCAGCCGAGCGAGACTCAGCAGGCTTGGGCATCTCGGACTTGGACACCTCGGCCGATTTGTCACCCGCGATGGCCTGTGGCGTCTTCGAGTCGCGGCGCGCGACTTCTGGCTTGGCATCGGAACGGGGCTCGAGCCCACGAGAAGGCAGACTCGTCGTCTTGGGCGGGATCACGACTGACAGGTCAGCCAAGGGTCGCGTCGGTTCTGGCTCGAGCAACAGCGGAACGGTGACCGCCGCAAGGACACACAAAACGATCGCGCCGATCAGCCGATGACGGGCCCGCTTCTTTTGCGGCAGGGCCGGATCGACAGGGGGCTCATCAGCGCCGACATTGCGCTGACTGGACCGGGCCCTCGAGCGGACGGTTTGCGCTTTGGCCATGAGGGATGAGCCGCCTAGGAGCTTCGCCCGCCACGCGCAGCCAGCACATCGGCCACCGTGAGGAACGACCCGAAAACCACGATCCTATCATTCTCACCCGCCCGTTCCCGGGCCGAGGCAAGCGCTTCGCTGGGCGACGCATGGCAACGGATAGTGCGCTCGGCATCGACACCCACGCCCGGCACGACACCGACCTTCTCGAGGCGGGCGGCGAGATCGGCCGCACTGCTGCCGCGAGGCCCGGGCAGATCGACACACAGCCAGTGGTCAACGCGGCTGCGAAGATGCGCAATCGTGGCGTCGATATCCTTGTCGGCAAGCATTCCGAACACCGCATAGGTGTAGGGAAAAAAGCCCATATTGTCGAGATTGGCCGCAAGGTGCGCCGCGGCATGCGGGTTGTGACCAACATCGAGGACCACTGCGGGCCGCCCGGCAAGCACCTGAAACCGCCCCGGCAATTCAACACTGGCCAGCCCCTGACGGATTGCCTGAGCGCTCACCGGCAGCCGGGCGCGCAAGGCCTCGAGGGCAGCCAGCGCACCCGACGCATTCAGCAATTGATTGGCACCACGAAGGGCCGGATAAGCCAGGCTGTTGCGCCGCTGCGATCGGCCGCCGTACGACCATTGCTGGCGATCGCCGGAGTAATTGAAATCATGACCGAAGCGCCAGAGATCGGCGCCGATCTGACTCGCGTGGTCGATCAGCGATTGCGGCGGGACCGGGTCGGTGCAGATTGCCGCACGACCGGGACGATAAATATGTGCCTTCTCGAAACCGATCGCCTCACGGGTATCGCCAAGGAACTCGGCATGATCGATGTCGATGCAGGTCACGATCGAACAGTCGGCGTCGATGATGTTGACCGCGTCGAGCCGCCCACCCATCCCCACCTCCAGCACCACCACATCAAGCGATGAATGCTCGAAGAGACGCAAGATTGCGAGAGTCGTGAATTCGAACCAGGTCAGCGACGCGTCGCCGCGAGCCGCCTCGACCGCTTCGAACTGCTCGATGAGCTGTTCATCGCTCGCCGGTTCACCGTTGATGCGGGCACGCTCGTTGAACTGCACCAGATGCGGCGAGGTGTAGCAGCCCACACGGTAGCCGGAGGCAAGCAGCATCGACTCGAGCATCGCGCAGGTCGAGCCCTTTCCGTTGGTGCCGCCGACGATGATCGAGATCGCCTCGATCCGCAGTGCCATGCGTTCGGCCACCACACGGACCCGTTCGAGGCCGAGTTCGATCTGACGCGGATGCAGGCGCTCGATGCGTTCCAGCCAGGCGGCCAGCATGGTCGCAGGCTCGTCTTTTTGCGGGCTCAGGCCAGAGCCTCCGAAGGCTGGCGCAACAGCAACGCAAGCAGCTGGGCAATCTCGTCGCGCATTGCACGGCGATGCACAATCATGTCGACTGCGCCTTTTTCGAGCAGAAATTCGGCTCGCTGAAAACCTTCCGGGAGTTTGCTGCGCACGGTCTGCTCGATGACGCGCGGGCCGGCAAAGCCGATCAGGGCCTTGGGCTCGGCGATCACAACATCACCCAGAAAACAGAAACTCGCCGAGACACCGCCCATGGTCGGGTCGGTCAGCACCGAGATATAAGGCAGGCCCGCCTCAGACAGATGGGTCAGGGCCGCGGTGGTCTTGGCCATCTGCATCAGCGACATCAGCCCCTCCTGCATGCGCGCACCGCCCGATGCCGCGACCGAAATGAAGGGCACCTTCTGTTCGACCGCTGTGCGTACACCGCGCGCGAATCGCTCGCCCACGACCGCGCCCATCGATCCGCCCATGAAATCGAACTCGAAAGCGGCCACCACCACCGGCAACGAGCGCATGGCACCACCGACTACCACCAGCGCGTCAGTCTCGCCGGTCTCGTCCATCGCCTCCTGAAGGCGATCGGGATACTTGCGACTGTCCTTGAACTTCAGGGCATCGACCGGCAGCACCTCATGGCCGATCTCGTAACGCCCTTCGGCATCGAGCAGGGCATCGATGCGCGCACGTGCATCGATACGCATGTGGTGATCACACTTGGGGCAAACGAAAAGATTGGCCAGCAGATCGGCGCGATAGAGCACCTCATCGCAGCTCGGGCATTTCAGCCAGACGCCTTCCGGCACCGTACGTCGCCCCTCTGCCGATCGGCCGACAGAACGCTTGATGCGTGGGGGTAGCAGCTTTTCAAGCCAACTCATCGATGAGTCTCCTGGTTTGCCTGATTCGGGTTTTGCTACGGGGCATCCATCGCCTGCCGGATCGACAGGATAAAAGCGCCCGCCTTCTCAACGGCGTGCGCGGGGCCTGCTGCCTCGATTTCCTGGATCAGCCGCGTGCCGATGACCACCGCATCGGCCCGGGCAGCGATCGCCCGGGCGGTCTGACCGTCACGGATGCCAAAGCCTACCCCCACCGGCAGGCCGGTGGCGGCGCGGATCGCGGGCAGCGCGCCGAGCACTTCCTCGACATTAAGGTTGCCTGCGCCGGTCACGCCCTTGAGCGAGACGTAGTAGACATAGCCGCTTGCCAGCTTGCCGACCTGCGCGATGCGTTCGGCGCTGGAGGTTGGCGCAAGCAGAAAGATCGGATCGAGTCCGTGACTGCGCATCAGCGGGACGAAGGCCTGTGCTTCTTCGGGCGGTTGGTCGACCACCAGTACGCCGTCGACGCCCGCCTGCGCAGCGCGCTCGGCAAACATGGCCACACCCATGCGTTCGATCGGGTTCATGTAACCCATCAATACCACTGGCGTAGCGTCGTCGTCACGGCGGAATTCGCGCACCCACTCGAGCACATCGCCCAGGCCGACACCGAGCGCGAGTGCCGCCTCGCTCGATTTCTGGATCACCGGACCATCGGCCATCGGGTCGGAAAACGGGATACCGAGCTCGATGACATCGGCGCCGTTGCGCGCCAGGGAATGCATCAGGGGAACGGTGTGTTCGCGGCTCGGATGGCCTGCGGTGAAATACGGCACCAGCGCCTTGCGTCCGGCGGCTTTGAGCGCTTCGAACCTGGCAGAGATTCGGGACATTGGAAGACCTTTGTCAGAGCGCCAGGCCGCCGGCCTGGGCAACCGTATGCATGTCCTTGTCGCCCCGGCCGGACAGATTGACCAGGATGACCTTGTCGCGAGACAGGGTCGGCGCGAGCTTGGCGGCATAGGCCAGCGCGTGACTGGTCTCGAGCGCGGGGATGATGCCTTCAATGCGGCAGCAGGTATGGAAAGCGTCGAGGGTTTCGGCATCATTGATGGCCACATAACTGGCCCTGCCGCTGTCTTTGAGCCAGGCATGCTCGGGGCCCACGCCGGGGTAGTCCAGGCCTGCCGACACCGAGTGGGTGTCGACGATCTGGCCATTGGCATCCTGCAGCAGATAGGTGCGATTGCCGTGCAGCACGCCAGGCGTGCCGGCCGACAGCGACGCCGCATGCCGACCGGTCTCGATGCCCTCACCGGCCGCCTCAACACCGACCAGCTTGACCGACTCGTGCGGAATGTAGGGATGAAAAATGCCAATCGCATTCGAGCCGCCACCAACACAGGCCAGCACATAGTCGGGCTGACGGCCGACGCGCTCGGGCATCTGCCACAGGCACTCCTGACCGACCACTGCATTGAAGTCGCGCACCATCATCGGATAGGGGTGCGGGCCGGCGACCGTGCCGATGATGTAAAAGGTGTCTTCGACATTGGTGACCCAGTCGCGCATCGCCTCGTTCAGCGCATCTTTGAGGGTCTTGCTGCCTGATTCGACCGGTACCACTTCGGCGCCCAGCAGCTTCATGCGATAGACGTTCTGGGCTTGTCGGGCGACGTCGGTGACACCCATGTAGACCACGCATTTCATGCCGAACCGGGCTGCTACCGTCGCGGTGGCCACGCCGTGCTGACCGGCGCCGGTCTCGGCAATCACGCGAGGCTTGCCCATGCGACGGGCCAGCAGCGCCTGCCCGATGGTGTTGTTGACCTTGTGCGCGCCGGTATGGTTCAGGTCTTCGCGTTTGAAATAGATCTGCGCGCCGCCGAGCTGATCGGACCAGCGCTTGGCGTGATAAATCGGGCTGGGACGACCGACAAAATGCTTGAGCTCGTCCTTGTATTCAGCAATGAATTCGGGATCGGTGCGGTAGTGCTGATAGGCCTGGCGCAGGTCTTCGAGCGCATGCATGAGCGTCTCGGAGACGAAGGTTCCGCCATAAGGGCCGAAGTGGCCGCGCGCGTCGGGAAGGTCATAGGGTTTCATGGTGTACCTGCATCGGCTGACAGCACTGAAGCAACGAATCGCTCCATACGTGCTGGATCTTTGTGTCGGGGCGTATGCCCCTGAATCCCGCTTGAAACATCGACTGCGAACGGCCTGACGTGTTGGATGGCTGGTGCCACGGAGTCCGAGTCGAGTCCGCCAGAAAGAATAATCCGGGAGGACAGGCCGGCCGGAATCCAGGACCAGTCGAATACCTTGCCGCTGCCGCCGAAAGCCTCGCTGAATGAATCCAGCAACAGACACTCTGCGTGATGAAAATCAGTAGCCAATGATAACAAATCGGTCTGCTGGCGCATCCGAATGGCCTTCCACCATGCAAGGCCGCAGGCCAATGACACCTCACGACCCTGGGCTGACGTCTCATCGCCGTGCAGCTGGAGGACATCGAGCCCAACCCGACTCGCGGTGGCCGCCACGGTATCTGGCGACTCATTGACGAAAAGGCCGACCGCCGACACGAAGGACGGCAGGCGTCTGCGCAAGACGAGCGCGTCATCGATGCCAAGCGCTCTGGGACTTGGCGGATAGAACACGAAGCCGATCGCGTCAACACCAAGCGCCACCGCAGTATCGACATCCTCGGCTCGAACAAGACCACAGAATTTGATGCGCGTTCTCATGAGTCCGACCCTCCTGACACGTCGGGCAACATCGCGGGCAACATCGCCGGCAGCATAGCGGGCGGGTCGAGCGGATCCAGCGAGCCGCCCGGCAGCCCCACCGACGGATCATAGTCAACACCGGCCAGATACAGGCCGGCTGGCGAAAAAGTCGGCGCGCCCAGGGCGCGTCGGCGTGCGGCCAGCAGATCGATCATCCACTGCGGCGACTGCCGGCCGCTGCCCACATGCACCAGCGCACCGACGATGTTTCGAACCATGTGATGCAAAAACGCGTTAGCTGTCAGCGTGACTTCCAGGAACTGTCCGCGCTCGCTGATGTCAATACCGGACATGGTCCGAATCGGCGTTGCTGCCTGGCACTGCGAAGAGCGAAAAGACGAGAAATCATGCTTGCCGATCAGCGCGGCGGCCGCCTCACGCATCGCTGGGACTGACAACGGGCGAAAAACCCAGCCGGCGCGATCCCGCCAATGAGGATGGGGAACAGCAGACCGGCGAATGAGGTAGCGATAGGTTCGTGCACGCGCGCCGAACCGCGCATGAAAATCGGCAGGAACCTCGCGCGCCCACTGCACGGCGATCGCCTCAGGCAGACGGGCATTGACGCCTCGGACCCAGGCAGTCAGCGGGCGTGATGCCTCGGTATCGAAGTGCACGATCTGTGCCAGCGCATGAACGCCGGCATCGGTGCGCCCGGCACAGATGGTCGACACCCGGTGGCCGGCAAGTGCCGTCAGCGATGCTTCAAGCAGATCCTGGATCGCGTTGCCGGCCGGTTGGGTTTGCCAACCGGGAAATCCGGCGCCGTCGTAGGCCAGACCGAGCGCCAACCTCACAGCAGGCGGCGCGCGACCATCAGACCGACCCAGTCGGGATCAAGGCGGCGATCAAGGCGGCAATCAGGCAATCTTGCTGAGCATGGCACGCGCCTTTTGCTGCTGACCGCCATCGCCACCCTGGATGACTTCCTGCAGCAATTCGCGAGCACCTTCCTTGTCGCCGATTTCCTCATAGGCAGAGGCCAGGTCGAGCTTGGTTGCCATCTCCTGCCAGCGCCCCCCAGCCGTTTCGCCGCCCTCTTCCTGGGCCATCATTTCGGGCTCGAGTTCGAGGCTCACGTCAGACAGATCGAGTGCCGTCTCCGAGTCAGCGGTCAGCGTGACAGGCTGAGTCAGGCTTTCGAGATCCGACAGATCGAGATCGAGTTCGGGGGCATCAAACGACGCGACGATCGGCTTGCTCTCGAGTTCGGGCAAGTCGAGCGAGGGAAGATCAAACTGGTCGTCGAGCGCAGGCGGTTGATCTATCGCACTATCGGTCGCGGCCACGATCGAGGCATCGTCCGACGATCCGGCAGTGCCGGGCTGCGTGTCGATATTCAGATCGAAGTCGAGGCCACCAAGATCGGAATCGGCTTGTGCCGGCGTACCGAAGGCCTGCTCGACCACATTGGTGAACGGCTGCGATGCGGGCTCGGAGAGATCGCCGATCTCAAGCGCGTCGATTTCCTTGGCCGACAGCTCGTTCTTCATCGCCGCCTCGGCACCCTCGAATGAGGACTCGGACAAGGCATCAGCACTGCCGCCATAAAGCGGGTTGGTCGGATCGATGGCCAACCCCATCGTGACGACTTGCGGCCATTCATCGTTGGTGCCTGCCGTCATGGCGTACATATCGCTTGCGACGCCCTCGAAGGCTTTCAGATCGCGGCGTCCGGAATAGATCTCGAGCAGCTTCTTGCGAATCGCCTGGCGCTCAGGCTGGCGGCGCAGGGCTTCCTTGAGAATGTCTTCAGCCTGCGACTCGCGTCCATAGGCAATGTAGACGTCGGCCTCGGCGATCGGATCGACCTCGGTCGAAGCGACATCGACCGCGGCCGCTGACGAGCCGGCATTGAAGACGCTGTTATTGGTGTCGACGCTTTGTCCGCCGGTGGAGCCAAAGAGCGAGTTCGAATTGAAGGCATCCGCAGCGATCAGACTGTCTTCGAACTTATCGACCTTGCGACGACGGCGCATCGCGTACAGACCGTAGCCGGCCGCAACCGCGGCAATGCCGCCAAGACCCGGAAGCAGGAAAGGGCTGTCTAGCAGATCATCGAAGAATCCGGTTTCGGCGACCGGCACAGGCGCCGGAGCAGGCGCTTTGGCGGGCTCGCTCGCCTCAGCCTTTGCCGGCTCGCTTGTTTCAGCTTTTGCCGGCTCGCCTGCTTCAGCCTTTGCGGGCTCTGCGGTTTCCGGCTTGGCGGGCTCGAGTGCGGGAACCGGTGCAGGAACCTCGGCCTTCGGCGGCTCGACCGCGGCGACCTCGGGCTTGGGTGCTTCAAGCTTCGGCGCTTCCGGCTTGGGCAGGTCAGGCTTGGGCGGCTCGACAGCCACCGGTGCGGTGACCTGACCCGTGACAGCCCTGGACGCCGCCCGGGCATCGTCGAGTTGCTTCTGGGTGTCCGACAGGGATTTGTTCTTGAGTTCGAGCAGCTTTTGCAGATCGCTGACGTTCTTTTCGAGGTCAGCGATACGCGACATCGCCTCCTTCATCGCGGCGTCTCGCGCAACGCCAGCCTCGGCTGCCGAACTACTCCCGCCCGCCGCATTGCCGGATCCCGCGGATCCTGTCCCGCCGCTTGCCGCAGCGCCGCCAGCAGCCGGCTTCGACAGACGCAGCCGGTCACCGCCTGCAGCACCACCCGAGCCGTCTTCGACCCGACCAGCCACGGTGCCCGCGGCACTGCGCCCCGACCGAGGTGTATCGATGAGCGCCGGCGAACCGGCGAGCCGCTGACGGTAACTCGCAAAATTACTGGTCTGGATCCGCAACTCGCGAACCGCCTCGGAAGGCTCGATGGCCGCCATCGCGCCACGGTCGGGAATTGCAAGGGTCGCCCCCTCCCTGACCAAATTCATGTTGCCGATGAAGGCTTGCGGATTGGCCCGATAAATTGCGACCATGGCCTGGTCGAGGCTGATCCCTTCGGGACGCACTGCCCCGGCAATCCGGCCCAGGGTATCGCCACGCCTGACACTGACCGGACTGGTTGTCGCGAGCACCTGTGCTGGCGGGACCGCCTGCTGAGCGGGCCCTGCACGCCCGACCTGCGACGGCGGTGCCGAGACGGCTGCGGGTGCTGCGGGTGCTGCGGGTGCTGCGGGTGCTGCGGGTGCTGCGGGTGCGGGCGCTGCGGCTGCGGGTGCGGCACGCACAACACCACCAACCTGCGGCGAGACATCCGTACCAACGACGTTGTCGGCCTGAGCGCGCGAATTGCGCATCTCGGGCGGGTCAAGCAGGAAGGTGTATTCGCGCAGCAGCTTGCCGGTCGCCCAGTTCAGCTCAACCAGCAGATCGACAAAGGGCTCGTTGATCGGTCGGGTCGAGGTGATTCGAACAAATGTCCGATTACCTCTCGACTCGATCGCGAACTGGAGCCCGGAGAGAGCCGGGTTGAATTCGAGGCCGGCCTGGCGAAACGCCTCCTGAGGGGCAAGCCGCGCCGAGAGCGACTGGGCTTCTTCCCGACCGAGAGCGGTAATCTCAACCTCGGCGCGCAAAGGCTGACCGATGCCGGACAGCACACTCAATCGACCCAGGCCTGCCGCCGGCGCAGCCCCGGAAAGCGAGGCAACTGCCAGAAAGACCGCCGCTGCGATCGCTTTGGGTTGAAACGAGATTCGGCGAGCGAGCAGGCCTGACACCGGTCGATTCACGGCTTTTCCCCAGTTAGGAAATTCAAAAATAATCGTAACATCAGTAACTTAAGTGCGCAAGCTCAGGCAAATTATCGGCATTTATACAACCTATCGCGCCAAAAGGATGCGCAACACGCGCCGCAGGGGTTCCGCCGCGCCCCAGAGCAGCTGGTCACCGACCGTAAACGCACCGAGATACTCCGGACCCATCGCGAGCTTGTGAAGACGACCCACTGGAACGCGCAAGGTGCCGGTCACGGCGGTCGGGCTCAGGCGTTGCTCACTGGCTTCGCGCTCATTGGGGATGACATCCACCCAGTCGTTTCCGGAGGCGATGATTGCTTCCACCTCGGCAAGCGGCACATCGCGCCGCAGCTTGACGGTCAGACCCTGACTGTGGCAACGCATCGCGCCGATGCGCACGCAAAGGCCGTCGATCGGGATACTGCCGGGCGAGCGAAACGGCGGACGTCCGAGAATCTTGTTGCACTCGGCCCCACCCTTCCACTCTTCCATGCTCTGGCCATGCTCGACCGGGACATCAATCCAGGGAATCAGGCTTCCAGCCAGCGCAACGCCACGAAAGTTGGCGGTCGGCAAGTCTGGTGAACGCATCGCATCGGCAACCTTGCGATCGATCTCGAGAATGGCACTTGCCGGATCGGCAAGGTCATCGGCGACCGCCGCATGCAGCGCGCCCATCTGCGAAATCAGTTCGCGCATGTTCTGGGCACCGGCACCGCTGGCCGCCTGATAGGTCATGGCCGACACCCACTCGATCAGGTCGTGCTTGAAGAGCCCACCCAGGGCCATCAGCATCAGGCTGACCGTGCAATTGCCGCCGATGAAATTGCGAACCCCCATGCCAAGGGCTGACTCAATGACCGAACGGTTCACCGGATCGAGCACGATGACTGCATCGTCGGCCATCCGCAGGGTCTTGGCAGCGTCGATCCAGTAGCCTTTCCAGCCCGACGCACGCAGCGGCCCGTAAACCGCTTTGGTCCATTCACCACCCTGGCAGGTGAGCACGATGTCCATCTTGCCCAATGCCGTCAGATCATCGGCATTGTGAAGCTTGCCCATCCCCATCGGCGCGTCGCCGCCAGCATTGGAGGTGCTGAAGAAAAAGGGTTCGATATGCGCGAAGTCATTCTCTTCGCGCATGCGTT
>CANKWX010000039.1 GCA_947487165.1 Burkholderiales bacterium | reverse complement strand
TTGGCGTGGCAATCTTCCGACCGATCGTATGACCGGAATTGGCCGAGTGCTGGTGGCCACGCGCGACTGCTTCGGAGATGTAAAAACAGAAAGAGCTCGGTCCGAGCGCTGGGCTGCTTTGGAGAAACCTGAAGGTCCGCTTCGGGTCGCAAGCCGTCCTTCACCCTCCAGAATAAACCGCCACCACCTGCCCCCTCTCATGCCCGAGCTCCGCGCTGAACGAGAAGGATCGATTGCGGGAGGCCAAGCTTGCGCGTTGCGCAGCGATGTGCGCCAGGGGTTGGCCAGCGGGTCGAGTCAACCCTGCTATACCGAGGCGCTCAAAAGCAAAGCGCGTGCTCGGCAGACGAACGGGCCGGCGAGGGTCTGACTGCCACGGGCGACGCGTCGGCCACTTGCGCAGACCGACATCCTCGAGATCTGGGACTTCATTGCTGACGACGGGATCGATGTCGTGCGAGTGCTGCATGGCGCGCGAGAAAGCCCGCAAGCTCACCACCAACGGGGTGACGAAGGAGAGCAAGTTCGCCATCGGCGACCACGCCATGTCGCCCCGGGGCGAGTCGCTCAAGCAGGCCGGTGTTGCTCACCCATCCGGCGGGGGGAACAAGGCACACGCTTCGAGATCAGACCTCAGGGATCGACTGCGCCGCGCCGGCTGACTGCAGCCTTGCACGCAGTGCCACTTCGAGATGGCTCCACACGAACCGCATGGACGCTGAACGACGAAGTTCGGGATGCGCGCACAGCCACACCTCCTGCATCTGCCCAAACTGATCGCCCAAAATGCGCTTCAGGCCTGGCCGTTCGGCTGCCACATCCACAAGATAGGCCCCGATACCCAGTCCGGTCTCGACCGCGGCGTAGCGCGCCAGGATGGCGTCGGTGCGCAGCCGAAAGCGGATTGGCCTGCCCGGTGCAGCGCCCTTCATCAATGGGCCCAAGGGCATTGACTCGCGGTCGAATCCGGCTACGAAGGCCTGTGCGGGCACTTCAAAGCTGTCTGGCTCGCCGTGGCACGCCAGATAGTTTTCGTGTGCAAACAGGCCCAGTTCGGTATTGCCGACATGGGTCGCGATCACGTCGTTCTGCTCGGGCCGGAAGAATCGCACCGCAATGTCGGCATCGCGGCGCAGCAGATTGTCGGCATGGTTGGACACCGACAATTCGATCTCCAGCTCGGGTTGCTCGGCCAGCAAGCGCGCCAGGATGGGCGCGATCACATGCGTTGCGTACACCTCCGACGCCGCCACGCGCACACAACCCACCAGCACCTCGCGCGCGTCGGCGAACAGACGCTCGGCCTCGAGTACCGAGGCCCTCATTGCGGCAACCACGCCATGCAGCGCATGCGCCCGTTCGGTCGGCCTGAGCCGGCCGGGAAGCCTGGTGAACAGCGCCTCGCCCAGCGAGCCTTCCAGTTCGCGCACGTGACGGCCCACGCTGGGCTGTGTAGTGCCCAGCCGGCGCGCAGCTTCGGTCAGCGTGCCGGTTTCGTAAACCGCGATGAACGAACGCAGCAGGTTCCAGTCGGACAGACTCGGCCCAGCCCGCGGGGCGAGCGTGGGAACAGGGCTCGGTGGCTTGGACTGCGTCATAGGGGCAGTCTGGCACAGGTCCCTGGCCCGCGATCACCTCCGCCGGCGGGCACGGCGGGCTGCGTCAAGCGCGCAACATCGACGCCAGATCGCGCCGCGGGCTGGGCCCTGCAGGCGCCAGGGCATAGCCCGCGCGCGCCATCATCTGCACCGGCCCGCTTGCAGGATCCACACCCAGCGCTCGATGCAGCGCCTCAAATGACGCACGCACCTCCGGGAATTCCTGCAGGGCCTGCGACAGCGGATGCATGTCCACACCTGCAGCGGTGGCCTGCAGTTGCAGTCGCACATAAGCCCGGCCCGCCTTCAACTGCGTGGTGCGCGCATTGTCTTCACCAGCCAGCCAGAGGTAGCCGCTGCCAGTCTCGAACGGCGTCCAGCGATCCATCACGCGCTGCAGGCTGCTGGCACCCCGCTCGGGCACCTCCATCGGGTCGAACATGCCAACGGCATACATCAGACGCGGCATCGTCGCATTGATGCTGATGCCATCGCGGTGGGCAGCGATCTGATCCGGGCCGATGCGCATCAGCCGCGCTGACTCCAGCCAGGTACGTGGCGTCAGGCACTCGATCTCATACGACTCGCGGGTGATCCGGCGGATCGGTGCCATCGCTGTGTCACCCGCCACGAATCCGGTACGCAGACCGAAAGCACGCGCGGTATCGGCCCACGCCGCGGTCAAGGCGATAGGCAAGGGCCTGTCGTTGACATAGGCGGTCTTGTTGGTGCGGCGGCGCACGATCTGGTCAAACAGCGGGTCAGCAGTGGCGCTGCCGGGCGCACCCAGCGTGAGCGTTGCGACGCGAATTCCCTTCGGCAGCTCATTGGGCGCGGGCACGCCGCGCGGAAAGCTCACGACCGACACCGACAGACCGCGCTGTGCCGCCGCGATCACGGCCAATTCGACGAAAGCGCCGCAGCCCACCAGGATCTGGCGCCCGAAAGGGTCGGTCTCAGGCAGAAGGCGCGTGCCATCGCAGACCAGGTGGATGCGCCCAGGCTCAGTGAGGTCAGCGATCCAGGGCTGTCGGTTGTGCGGATTCGGCGCGAGCAGCGCGTGGGCCAGCATGAAGCGGCGCGGGTCGCTTTCGGCATCAGCGTTCTGCCAGGGCTGCACTGCCGCGGCCGGCAGCGCCGTGGAGCAGCCGGTCAGAGCACCGCCGGCTGCGAGCACCATGCCGCCGCCGAGGAGGCGGATGAAGCGTCGGCGCGAGGCCGGACGCTGGTGGGTCAGTGAGTTCATGTTCTGATCTTTCCTGAATGACGGACACACACATGGTCAGTCTTGCGACGATCCCGATCCATACCCGTGGGGGCATGGCAGGCATGCAGCGATGCATGGGCTCAGGCGGCCTCTGTCAACCGTGCGCTCGAAGGCATCACCGTGCCGACCGCAGTGCCTCTGTGCTTTGGCTATGCCGCGGTCGTGGCCGGGGAAAAGCCCAGCGGCTACTCCTTCCTGCCGGGTCTTGCCGACAGCCCTGCTCGACAGATTTCGATCGAAGCTGCACAGCCGCGCCTGGACCTTGGTGTGCTCAGCGATCTGGCCGGCAAGAAGATCATGCTGGGGGTGCTCGATCTGGGCGGCGCGCGCATCGTGCGGGCCGAGACACCCAACCGACTAAGTTCTCTGCGCGCCCCACGCCAGAATCGCGTCCTGCATGGCGTTCAGGCGGGCGGGCTTTTCGATGTAATCGTTCATACCGGCATCCAGACACCGGTCGCGGTCGGACAGCAGCGCATCGGCGGTGACCGCAACGATCCAGGGTTTATCGGGCGAGCTGAATCGCTGCCTGATCTCGTGCGTGACATCGAGACCGTTCATCCCGGGCATGTGCACATCCATGAAGACAATGTCGTAAGCCTTGCGCGACAGCGCATCGAGCACATCGATGCCGCTGCCCACCGCATCAACCACATAGCCCATGCGCTCGAGCACCATCTGCGTGAGCAGCCGATTGGTCGGATTGTCTTCGGCGACCAGCACACTGGCCGGCAAACGCGCAGCCAGACCGGTGTCGAGCCGATCGGCTGCAAGCACGCTCACAGGCCTGGTCGGCAACGCGACCGGTGGGTCGGCCAGCGGTGCCAGCATGGTGAAGGTGAAGGTGGTCCCGACTCCCGGCACGCTGCTCACGCTGATCTCGCCACCCATCAGCTCGACCAGACGCTTGCTGATCACCAGGCCGAGCCCCGTGCCGCCATGGCGCCGCGTGCTCGATGCGTCGACCTGCGAAAACGCACTGAAGAGCCGCGCAATCCCTTCGGCCGAGATACCGATCCCGGAATCGACCACTTCGATGCGCAGGCTTTGCGGCGGCAACGCACTGACTCGCACCACCACTTCGCCGACATCGGTGAACTTCACCGCATTGGCGATCAGATTGAGCAGTATCTGGCGCAGCCGTCCGGCATCGCCCATGATCCAGTGGGGCACCGTCGGCGCCACCTCGCAACGCAGACCCAGCCCCTTGCCGGCCGCCTCATTGGCCAGGACCTGGATGGCCTCGTCCAGACAGCGGCGCAGCGCCAGCGGGTGAGAGTCGAGGCGGATGCGGCCGGCATCGATCGACGAAAAATCGAGAATGTCGTTGATGACCGCGAGCAGCGCATTGCCGCTCAACTGGATCGTCTCGAGGTAGTCGCGCTGCTCGTCGCTCAGGTCGGTGGCAAACATCAGCTCGGTCATGCCGATGACGCCGTTCATGGGGGTACGCAGCTCGTGGCTCATCACAGCCAGAAACTCGGCGCGCGCCTTGGCAGCCGCGATCGCGGTTTCGCGCTCGATCTCGGCGCGACGGCGATCGGCGACTTCCTGCTCGACCTGGCGGCGCAGCACGACGAGATTGCGGCGCAACTCCATCTGCGCAACGATCTGGCGGCCGAGCACCTCGAGCGCATCACACTGCGCTTCTGACAACTGACGCGAGACATGGTCGATGACGCACAGCGCGCCCACCGCATGGCCGGTGGACGACACCAGCGGCGCACCCGCATAAAACCGCAGATTGAAATCGCCTGTCACCAGCGGATTGTCGGCAAAGCGCGGATCCTGCGTGGCATCGGGCACGGTCATCACATGGTGCTGATCGAGGATCGCGTGGGCACAGAACGAGACTTCGCGCGAGGTCTCGGTGTCCTCCATACCGATGCGCGACTTGAACCACTGCCGCTCGCCATCGACCAGACTCACCAGCACGATCGGCGTCTGGCAGATGTGCGCCGCGATCCGGGTCAGATCGTCGAAGGCCTTCTCGGGGAGCGTATCGAGGATGTCGTAGGCCTGCAGCGCAGCCAGGCGCTCAGCCTCGTTCGAAGGGATGGGTGCAGACGGCATTCGGATCAGAAGGACATCATTCGGGACCGGTTTTTATAACGCTATTCGCCGCCTTTTGGTCATGCTTTCGTGACGACCGTGAGGAAAATCCGATTACCGGCAAGAGGGTGCGCGCACTTTTCACCGAATCGCCTAAGCCATCGCCCCTGATCGGGCACCGGCCCGCGCCTCTTCTCGCAGCCGCTTCGACTCGTCCAGCAGATAGCGCTGATAGTCGTCGAGATCGCCATCGAAGGGCGAAATCGCACCGCGTCCGACCAGCCAGAACTCGTCGCACACGCTGCGCAGCAGGGCCCGGTCATGGCTGACCAGCATCAGCGTGCCTTCGAAACCGTTGAGCGCCATCGCAAGCGCCTCGCGGGTGACCAGATCGAGGTGATTGGTCGGCTCATCGAGCAGCAGCAGGTTCGGGCGCTGCCAGACCATCATCGCCAGCACCAGCCGGGCCTTCTCGCCGCCGCTCATCGTGCCCACCGGCTGGCGGATCATGTCGGCCCCGAAATTGAAACTGCCCAGGTAGCCGCGCAGCGCCTGCTCGCCGGTGGCCTCGCGCGCCGACGCGCCGACCTCGCGGGCAAGGCGCACCATATGCTCCAGCGGCGTGTCCTGCGGATGCAGCACATCGAGCTCCTGCTGCGCAAAGTAGCCGATCGACAGCCCCTTGCCCTCGGTGATCGTGCCACCAAGCGCAGCCAGATCGCGGGCAATGGTCTTGACCACCGTCGACTTGCCCTGGCCGTTGGCCCCCAGGATGCCGATGCGCTGACCCGCAAGCACCGAGCGGCTGACATTGCGCACAATCACGCGCTCCTCGCCGTCGACGGTGTAGCCGAATTTCGCAGCCGTGATCGAGAGCATCGGATTCGGCAGGTGGCTGGGCTCCTTGAACTCGAATTCGAAGTCGGCCGAGGCCAGCATCGGCGCAACCTTCTCCATGCGCTCGATCGCCTTGACGCGGCTTTGCGCCTGCTTGGCCTTGCTGGCCTTGGCCTTGAAGCGGTCGATGAATTTCTGCAGATGGGCGATCTTGTCCTGCTGGCGGGCAAAAGCCGCCTGCTGCAGCAGCATCTGCTCCGATCGAAGTTCCTCGAATTTGCTGTAATTGCCGCCATAGCGGGTGATCTGCGCGTTATCGAGATGCAGGGTCACCGCAGTCACCGCATCCAGAAACTCGCGGTCATGGCTGATGACGATCATGGTGCCGGCATAGGACTTCAGCCAGGCCTCGAGCCAGACCAGCGCATCGAGGTCGAGGTGGTTGGTCGGCTCATCGAGCAGCAGCAGATCGCTCGGACACATGAGCGCGCGGGCCAACTGCAGCCGCATGCGCCAGCCGCCCGAAAAACTGTTGACCGGGCTGCCGACCTCATCCGGTCCGAACCCCAGCCCCAGGATCAGCGCCTGCGCACGCGCGGTCGCATCATGCTCACCAGCATCAGCCAACTCGATGTAAGCGTGCGCAATCGCCATGCCGGCTTCTTCGTCGTCGGGGTCGGCGGCAAATCGTGCCTCGGCCTGGGCTAGCTCGGCGCGCACTTCGGCGAGCCGGCTGTCGCCGCCCACCACGAAGTCGGTCGCCGACTCGTCGGTCTCGGGCATGTCCTGCGCCACTTGTGCCAGACGCCACTGTTTCGGATAAGAAAAATCGCCACCGTCTTCATGCAGGCTGCCATTGAGCAGCCCGAAAAGCGTCGACTTGCCCACACCGTTGCGACCCACCAGACCGACTTTTTCGCCGGGCGTGATGGTGACCGAGGCTTTATCGAGCAGGACCTTGGCGCTTCGGCGCAGGACGAGATTCTTGAGAGTGATCAAAACAGCTGCGCTCCGGGACCTGAAAAAGCCAAACCGGGCGCGATGATCACACGAATCGCAGCATCAGCCCCGTGACAGTCCTGTGGCAGCCCTGATCGACGCTTTGATTGACGTCCTGATCGTGGCCCCGGCAAATCGCCATCAGGGCGAAAGTTTCCGACCACACTAGAATCGCGGGATGCCTGCCCTCATCCTGCCCCGCGCCATCACCCTCGATCTCGACGACACGCTCTGGCCGGTCGGCCCGACGCTGGTGGCCGCCGAGAAAACCCTCACCGAATGGCTGCAGTCGCACGCGCCGCGCACTGGCAGTACGCTCACGCCCGACTCGCGGGCGAGCCTGCGCAAGGCGGTGCTCGCCGATCATCCCGACCAGTCGCACGACCTCGGCTTTTTGCGTCGCGAAGTGCTGCGCCGGGCGATGGTGCTCGCCGGCGACGACACCGCGCTGGCCGATCAGGCTTATGCGGTGTTTCTGGCGGCCCGCCAGCGGGTCGAGTTTTTCGACGATGTCCTGCCGGTCCTTGAGCGCTGGTCATCGCGCTATCGGCTGGTGGCCATCAGCAACGGTAACGCCGACCTCGAACGCGTGGGCCTTGCTCGCTTTTTCGCCGGCGCGATCAGCGCGCACGAAGTCGGCTTTGCCAAGCCCGATCCGCGCATGTTTCATGAAGCCTGCCGCCTGGCCGGCGTTGGCCACACTGAGGTGCTGCATATCGGCGATGACCCGCATCTCGATGTGATCGCTGCCCGCAAAGCGGGACTGCAGGCGGCTTGGGTCCGGCGACCGATGTTTGCGCATCGCCATGCGGCTGACGCCTGCGGCGCTGATGCGGCCGCGCCCTTTGAGGACCTGCAGGCCATTGATGCCGCGCTTCATGCATCCGGCGCGCCGCGCTGACAGCGTCGATCTCTGCACCATCCCGCCCACCGGAGACACCGAATGAGCCTTGCCGCCGCCCCCTTTGCGTCGCCGCACTTCAATCCCTTTGCCGGTCAGGACATGCGCACCCTGGTCAGCGCACAGGCTGCCCTTCGCGCCGATCACCCCTACCTGGTGTGGCGACCCTTCGATGGCACGCGCCGGGTCTGGACCTATGCCCAGTTCGAAAACACCGTGGCCCGGTTCGCCGCAGGCCTGCATGCGCGCGGGATTCGCGCCGGCGACCGGGTGCTGGTCCATCTGGACAACTGCCCCGAGGCGATCATCGCCTGGTTCGGATGCGCCTGGATGGGCGCAATTGCGGTCACCACCAACGCCCGCTCAAGCGCCGATGAACTGAGCTATTTCGCCGACCATGCCGAGGTGGTGGCCGGTATCACGCAGCCGCGCTTTGCGCCGCTGGTCGCAGCCTCGTGCAAACGGCTGCGGTGGCTCGCGATCACCACCACCGACAACGGCGACGACGCCGGTTCGGCACGCCCGTCGGCAGACGATGCTTTCGATGCCATCGATGCCGATCCGGCAATCCTGCCCGCCCGTGCACACGATCCGCTTGCGCCCTTCAGCGTGCAGTACACCTCGGGCACCACCTCGCGGCCCAAGGGCGTGCTCTGGACCCATGCCAATGCGCTCTGGGGTGCCCGCGTCAATGCCAGCCACCAGACGCTGCGACCCGACGACATCCACATGGTCACGCTGCCGCTCTTTCACACCAACGCGCAGGCCTACTCGATGCTCGCCACGATGTGGGCCGGCGCCACCGCAGTCGTCAATCCGCGTTTTTCGGCCAGCCGCTTCTGGCCGGTCTCGCTCGAGGAGGGCTGCACCTGGGCCTCGGTGATCGGCTTCATCCCGAAAGCGCTGATGGACCAGCCGGTGCCCGATCATCGCTATCGCCTGTGGGGCACAGGCGTGTGCGAGCCGCCCTGGGATGCGCACTTTCGGGTCAAGACGCTTGGCTGGTGGGGCATGACTGAAACCATCACCCATGGCACGGTGGGGCTGGTCGAGTTGCCCAATGCCTCGCTCTCGATGGGGCTGTGCGCACCCGAATACAGCCTCCGCATTGATGTCGACGGCCGCGACGCCGAACCGGGCGAGACCGGCGACTTCCTGATCCGGGGCGTACGCGGCCTGTCGCTCTTTGCCGAATACCTCAACAACCCGCAGGCCACCGCCGACGCTTTCGACGCGCAGGGCTGGTTCATCACCGGCGACCGGGTCACGCTCGGGCAAGACGGCTGGCTCTACTTCGCCGACCGCTCAAAGGACATGCTCAAGGTGGGCGGCGAAAACGTCGCGGCCTCCGAGATCGAACGGGTGATTGCGCTCGTGCCGGGCGTACTCGAAGTGGCGGTGGTGGCCAAGCGCCATCCGATGCTCGACGAAGTGCCGGTGGCTTTTTTGCGCTGTACGCCGACCCTTGATGCCGAGCGCCGCGCCCTGACGCAGGCGATTGACGCTGCCTGCGCGACTGAGCTGGCCGGCTTCAAGCGACCGCGCGAGCTGCACATCGTCGAAGAACTGCCGCGATCGACGCTCGAAAAGATCAACAAGGCAGCGCTGCGGGCGACGCTCAAAGCAGCCGACTGAGCGCGCATCACGCTGCGCATCACGTCGCGTTGAGCACCGCGAATCAGGCGTCGCGCCGCGAGGCCTTTTCGCTCAGCCCACGCCGCGCGTTTTGCCCGCCCAGTAGGGCACGCGCAGATCGCGCTTGAGCACCTTGCCCACCGGGCTGCGCGGCAGCGAGTCGATGAAGTCCACCGTCTTGGGGGCCTTCATCGATCCGACCAGCTCCTTGGTCCAGGCGATCAGGGCTTCGGCGCTGATCGAGGCGCCCGGCTTGAGCTGCACGCAGGCCTTCACCGCCTCGCCCCATTTCTCGTCGGGCACACCGATCACCGCGCAGTCCTGCACCGCGGGATGCTTCATCAGCGCACTCTCGACTTCGAAGGGAAAGATGTTGAAGCCACCCGAGATGATCAGATCGCGCTTGCGGTCGGTGATGTAGAAGTAGCCGTCCTCATCGAACTTGCCGATGTCGCCGGTGTGATGCCAGCCAAACTGCCGGATCTCGGCGCTCGCCGCCTCATCGTCGAGATAGCCGGTCATGACCGTCGGCCCGCGCAGCACCACCTCGCCGGCTTCGTTCGCACCGAGCAGTCGCCCGCTCTCGTCCATGACGCCCATGTCCTCAACGATCACCGTGGGCCGCCCGCATGACAGCAGGCGATGACGAAACGCCGGATCTCGCGCCGCCTGCGCCATCTCGGCGGGCGACATGAAGGTGGTCGGAAAACCCGACTCGGTCTGACCGAAGGCCTGACACACCACCGCCCCGAAACGCTGCACCGCTTCGACGATCTTCTCCGGCGCAAAGGGCGAGGCCGCCGCGATCAGATAACGCAGCGACGAGAAATCGGCAGTCGGTGTGCGGGCATGCGCCAGCAGCACATAGATGAGCGTGGGCGGTAAAAAGAGCGTGTCGACCCGATACCTGCCAATGAGATCGATCATGGCCCCGACATCGGGCGTCGACATCATGATGGTCGTGCCACCGAACTGGCCCATGCCCAGGGCCACGAAGCCGCCTGCGTGCGTGATCGGCGCGACCGCCAGGTTCACCGGCGGCTCGTCGTAGTGCAGACAGGTCGCCCAGGCCATCACCGCAGTCAGCATCATGCGGTTGGTGCCGACCGTGAGCTTGGAGCGGCCGGTGGTGCCGCCGGTGGCGCCCTGAAAGCCTTGCGCGTCTTCGTCAATCCGCAGATCGAGCGGCGCATCGCTGATGTCGCCCAGCCAGTCTTCGAGCGAGGGTGCACGGGCATCGGTGCCGTTGATGCACACCAGCCGGGCCAGGCTGGGCACGCCCGCCCGGATCTCATCGATCATGCCGGCGGCCGAGGCATCGAAAAACAGCACGTCACAGCGGCCGGCCGCAAGAATATGAAGGATGTCGGGCAAGGCCGCACGCATGTTCAGATTGCACCAGGCCATGCCTGAGCGCATGCCACCGAGCATGGCCACGAAGGCGCGGGTCGAATTGGGGCTGAGCACCGCAAAGCGCTGACCCGATCCGAAGCCCGACTCGTTCAGGCGCCGCGCAATGCGGTTGGTCGTGCGGCAGGCTTCGAGATAGGTGTAGTCGCCGCCGTCGCCGGTCAGCGCCAGCCGATTGGGGTGCGTGCGCACGCCGCGAAAGTAGAGGTCGGTGATGTGCATGATGTCTCCTTTGCAGGCTTCAGAGGACCCTGCTCGCGGGTAAAGATACCGGAAGGTCGAGCGCCGGCGCTCAGGACGCCATGCACAAAGTGGCCAGCGCAGCGGCGATGTGGCTGGACAGCCTGAGGTCGCCGGGTCGACAATCAAACACAGTCGCCACGCCACCTGTCTATCAGGACAAGCCGACGGCGCACCGATGACTCAGGAGACCTCATGAACACCCACCAGACCGTGATCCGCGGCGGCACCGTTATCGACGGCAGCGGCGCGCCGCGTCAGCAAGCCGATGTCGCCATCAACGACGGACGCGTCACCGAAGTCGGCGTGGTTAAGGGCAAGGGCCATCGCGAAATCGATGCACGGGGCTGTCTGGTGACCCCCGGCTTCGTCGACATCCATACCCACTACGACGGACAGGCCGCCTGGGACCCGCATCTGGCGCCGTCGAGCTGGCATGGCGTCACCACCGCGGTGATGGGCAACTGCGGCGTGGGTTTCGCACCGGTACGTTCAAGCGATCACGACCGCCTGATCGAACTGATGGAAGGTGTCGAAGACATCCCCGGCACTGCGCTGCATGAAGGGTTGCCCTGGAAGTGGGAGACCTTCCCCGAATACCTCGACTTTCTTGAGACCCTGCCGCGCGACATCGACCTCGGCGCCCAACTGCCGCATTCGGCGGTGCGTGTGAACGTGATGGGCTCGCGCGGCGTGGCGCGTGCGCCCGCCACGCCGGAAGACATCGAGCAGATGGCCGCCATCGCCCGTGAGGCCATCGAAGCCGGCGCGCTCGGCTTTACCACCTCGCGCACCATCAACCACCGCAGCATCAGCGGCGAGGCGATCCCCACCCTGCGGGCCGGTGCCGACGAACTGCTGGGCATCGCACGCGCGATTGGCAAGACCGGACGCGGCGTGGTGCAGTTCGTGAGCGACCGGCTGCACCATGAAGACGAACTCGACCTGATCGAGCGGATCGCGGCCGAATCGGGCCGACCGCTGTCGTTGTCGGTCGCTCAGCACCATGCCAAGCCCGAGCAGTGGCGCACGATCCTCGACCGGCTGGCCCGCGGCAGCGAGCGCGGCCTGACCCTGCGTGCCCAGGTGGCCGCGCGAGCGGTCGGCATCATGACCGGCCTCGATCTGACGCTGAACCCCTTCATGTACAGCCCGGCCTACAAGGCGATCGCCGACCTGCCGCTTGCGCAGCGCGTGGTCCGCATGCGCGAGGCGTCGGTGCGTCGCGCAATCATCGAACAGATGAATATCGACCCGGATGGCGTGCTGGGCAGCAACACCATCGAATCCTTCGGCCAGATGTTCCGGCTCGGCGACATTCCCAACTACGAGCCGAATCCTGCCGACTCGGTCGCCGCGACCGCACAGCGCGAAGGCCGTGCGCCGGGCGAGGTGGCCTACGACTGGCTGCTCGACAATGACGGACGGGCACTGCTCTATACGCCCTTCCTGAACTGGCACGGCGGCAACCTCGATGTGGTGCGCGAGATGCTGATGCACCCGGCCGCGATCCCGGGCTTGTCAGACGGCGGCGCGCATGTCGGCACGATCTGCGATGTGAGCTTTCCGACCACCCTGCTGCAGTGGTGGGGCCGCGACCGTCCCTACGGGCGCATCCCGCTCGAGCGCCTGGTCTCGCTGCAAAGCCGCAGCACAGCCATGGCGGTGGGTCTGGCCGATCGCGGCCTGCTCGCACCGGGTCACAAGGCCGATGTCAACATCATCGACTTCGACGCCCTGCGACTGCACGCGCCCGAAGTGGTTCACGACCTGCCGGCCGGCGGCCGTCGCCTGCTGCAGCGCGCAGACGGCTATCGCCACACCCTGGTCAACGGTATCGAAATCATGTGCAACGGGCAGGCGACCGGCGAGTTGCCGGGCAAGCTGCTTCGAGGGGCGAAGCTGCCAGCGATCGCCTGAGGGCTGCGCCCCAGGCGGCGCATCACGGTCGGTCAACGAGCCTTGATCCAGGTCAAGGCCGCCGGCGAGGCCTGACCAATAATGGACAACACAGGTGATGTCCCCAGAAGGGACGCATCGCACATCGTCCATGCCAGCTGTCATTGTTTCGTCGACACCCATCTTTTGCGCCCGTGGCCTGGGAAAGGTCTATCGCAGCGGCGAGGTTGAGGTGGTCGCACTTCACGATGTCGACCTTGATATCGACCGCGGCGAATTCCTGGTGCTGCTTGGACCCTCAGGCAGCGGAAAGTCGACGCTGCTCAATATCCTCGGTGGTCTGGACGCGCCGAGTTCGGGCGAGGTGAGTTTTGCCGACCACCGGCTGACCGGTGCCACTGACGACGAACTCACCGCCTACCGGCGTGAGCATGTTGGCTTCGTCTTTCAGTTCTACAACCTGATTCCGAGCCTGACCGTGCGCGAGAACATTGCGCTGGTCACCGATATCGCGAGCGATCCGATGCCGATCGACGAGGCGATCGAACTGGTCGGGCTGACCTCGCGCCGCGATCATTTCCCGGCCCAATTGTCCGGCGGTGAACAGCAACGGGTGGCGATCGCCAGAGCCATCGTCAAGCGGCCCGAAGTCCTGCTGTGCGACGAGCCGACCGGCGCACTCGACTATCCCACCGGTCGGCGGGTCCTGGAGGTGATCGCCGATGTGAACGCCCGACTGGGCACGACCGCGGTAGTGATCACGCACAACGCCGCGATTGCCGGCATGGCTGATCGGGTGATTCATCTGGGCGACGGCCACATCGTGCGGATCGACATCAACACGCACAAGCTGTCGCCGGCCGAACTCTCATGGTGAACGGCACTGCCAGTAGCGGCTCCGCAAGTCACTGCCATTGGCTGAGGATGGACCAGTGAAAGCCCTCGATTTGAAACTTCTGCGCGACCTGCAGCGGATGTGGAGCCAGTCGCTCACCATCGCCCTGGTGGTGGCAAGCAGCGTCGCCGGATTCGTGACCAGCCTGTCGGCGGTCGATTCGCTTGATGCGGCTCGCAGCAGCTTTTACGACACCGCCCGCTTTGCCGACGTCTTTGCCGACCTGGTGCGTGCGCCAGACGGTCTGGGCGAGCAGCTGCGAGCGATTCCCGGGGTCGCCCAGGCGCAGACCAGTGTCGAGCGCATCGTTCGCATCGACCTGCCCGGCAAGACCGACCCGCTGGTCGGCCGGTTGATCGGCCTGGAGCCAGGCGTCGAGCAGCGCCTCAACCGGGTGATTGTGCGCAGCGGACGGGTACTCGATCCTCAGCTCGCGGCCGAACCGGTATCGAGCGCCGCGACGCTGCAGGCGCTGGTCACAGAGGGCTTTGCGCAAGCCCACGGTCTGCAGCCCGGCGCACGGGTCGGCGCGCTGATTAACGGTCGTCGCCGCAGCCTGCTGATCGTGGGCATCGCCGTCTCGCCCGAGTATGTCTTTGCCGGCATGACTGGCATGCCTGATCCGAAAGGCTTCGGTGTGTTCTGGATCGACCGCGAATCGCTTGCAGCCGCCTGCGATATGCAGGGCGCGTTCAACCATGTCGCGCTGCGCCTTGCGCCAGGCGGGCGCCCTGAAGCCGTGATCGACGCGCTCGCCCGCCTGCTCGCGCCATGGGGCGGGCGCCCACCAAGCGATCGCAGCGACCAGGTCTCGCATGCAATGCTCGATAATGAGGTTCGTGAACAGCGTGTGCTGGGCACCGTGCTGCCGACCATCTTCGCCGGGGTGGCGATCTTCCTGCTCAATGTCGTGATGTCGAGGATGGTGGCGACCCAGCGCGAGCAGATCGCAGCCCTCAAGGCACTGGGCTATCGCAATCGCGCCATCGCCGTGCACTATCTCAAGCTGGTCGCGATCATCTCGGCCACCGGGCTGATTCTGGGGCTGGCAGTGGGTTACCAGCTCGGCCAGCGCTTCACGCAGCTTTATGCCGACTTCTTTCACTTTCCGGTATTCGACTATCGTCTGGCGCCCTGGCTGATCGCAACCAGCGTGGCCGTGACGGCGGCGACCGCCTTCATCGGCACGCTCGGCGCGATTCGGGCCACGGCGAGGCTGGCGCCGGCAGAGGCGATGCGCCCGCCCGCGCCCGGTCACTATCAGCGCAACTGGCTCGACCGGCTGGGCCTGTCGGCGGCCAGTCCCGCGCTGCGGATGATCCTGCGCAACATGCAGCGACGGGCGTTACGCACTGCGATGTCGGTCACCGGCGTGGCCGTGGCGATTGCGATCGTCGTGATGGGCAACTTCGTTCGCGATGCCATCGACACCATCGTCGACTCGGCCTTCGGCCTTGCGCTGCGCGGCGATGTGATCGTGTGGCTGACCAACCCGGCAGACGATGGCATGCGTCACGACATGGCACGCCTGCCCGGCGTGCTCGCCGTCGAGTCCGGGCGCGATGTGCCGGTTCGATTTCGCAACGGTCATCTCACCGAACGCGGCGCCATCCAGGGTTATGCCGAATCAGCGCAACTGCGCAGGGTCTTCGATGTGGACGGACGTCAGGCCCACGTGCCGGCCGAAGGCCTGATGATGACCGACCGGCTGGCTGCCAAGCTCGGGCTGCGCGCAGGCGACCTGGTGGGCATTGAGGTGCTTGAGGGACGGCTGCCGCAGCGCCAGATCATCCTGAGTGCCACGGTCAGCGACATGATGGGTCTGAACGCCTTCATGCAGCGCGACTCGCTCAACCGACTTGTTGGCGAAGGCGATCTCAGCTCGCACTTCACGCTTTCGCTGGAGCGCGGTGCCGAGGCACACCTGCTCGATGTGAGCCGCGCCCTGCCAAAGGTGGTCGGTGCTTTCAGCAAGGCAACGCTGCAGCAGAACATGCAGGAGATCAGCGCCCGCAACATCCGGATCATGAGCACCGCCATGACCGCCTTTGCAAGCGTGATCGCAATCGGCGTGGTCTACAACACCGCCCGCATCGCGCTGGCCGAGCGCACCTGGGAGCTGGCCAGCCTGCGGGTGCTGGGCTTTACCCGCGCCGAGGTCTCAGCGCTGCTGCTCGGTGAACTCGCCATCGGTATCGCGCTGGCGCTGCCGCTTGGCATGGCTCTGGGCTGGGCACTGGTGCATCTGGTGGCGGATCTGCTGAAGTCCGACCAGTTCGTGTTCCCGGTGACGATCCAGCCGCGGACCTATGCCTGGGCAGCCCTGTGCGTCCTGACAGCCGCTGCAGCAAGCGCCGCGGTGGTACGCCGTCGCATCGATCGGCTCGACATGGTCGCTGCCCTCAAGACCCGGGAATGAACCGCGACTCACCCCCTTCACCCCACAAACAATCGGACCGCCATGACTGCCCGCACCCCCAAAGCCCGTCGACTGATCTATCTCGCCCTGGGCGTGGTGGCTATCGCCGGATTGCTGGCCTGGGCATTCATACCGTCACCGCTGCTGGTCGATATCGGTATTGCCTCGACCGGAACCTTCGAGGCCAGCCTCGAAGAAGACGGCCGCACGCGCCTGCGCGAACGTTTCATCGTGTCGGCACCGCTTGCCGGACACCTTGCCCGAATCAGCCTTCGCGAGGGCGACTCGATCGAGGCTGGTATGCCGGTCGCGGTCATCACGCCGGCCCTGCCGCCGCTGCTCGACGACCGGGTGTTGCGGGCGCAGCGGGCACGGGTCGATTCGGCGCAGGCCTCGCTAGAGCGTGCCCAGGCGCGCATCGCGCGCAGCGAAGTGGCCGTCGAGCAGGTCCAGTCAGACTTGCGTCGGACCGAGCAACTTGCCGAACGCGGCTTCATCGCCGCCACCCGCCTCGACACCGAGCGGCTCGCCGAGCGAGCCGCCAAGCGCGAACGAGAGGCTGCGGTGGCCGAGCACCATGCCGCCATCCACGACCTTGAACAGGCTCGCGCCGCGATGGCGGTCGTGCGCGAAGGCAGCGCGAGCCGCACCGGCGGGCGTTTCATGGTGCGGGCGCCTTCAGCCGGGCGCATACTGAAAGTCGTTCAGCCCAATGAGGCGAATGTGCCGGCCGGAGCGGCGCTGATCGAGATCGGCGATCTCTCGCAACTCGAAGTCCTCACCGAATTGCTGACCCAGGATGCCTTGCGAGCGCGCATTGGCGATCGCACGGTGATCGACCATTGGGGCGGTCCCCAGCCACTCGAAGGCCGAGTGAGCCGGATCGAACCGGGTGCCTTCACCAAAATCTCGGCGCTCGGCGTCGAGGAGCAACGGGTAAATGTATTCATCGAGATCAACAGCCCGCCTTCGCAATGGCGGTCGCTGGGTGACGGATATCGGGTAGGTGTGCGCATCGTGACGCTGCGGGTGCCAGATGCCCTGCGCGTGCCGGTGAGCGCAGTCTTCCCGATGCCAGCCGGCACACGCGGGTCGGGCAACCTTGGCCTGCCCGATGATCGCGAAGCCACGATGGCCGTTTTTACGCTGAAAGACCATCATGCACGGCTGACATTGGTCGAGATCGGCGCACGCAATGGCGTACATGCCTGGGTCCGAAGCGGACTGTCACCCGGCGACACGGTCATCGCCTATCCGCCGGCTGCGATGCGGGACGGCGCCCGGGTCAGACCCCGCTCGGATCAGCCGCTGGCAATGGCGGTTCGACGCAGCCTCTAGGGCATTCAGGGCAAGCCTCGCGCTCGATCAGCGCACGCAACGGAATCCGATATGCCCGGCCGAGCTGTCGGGCGAGGCGCCGTTGCGCGCCGCCACCCTGTAACGGAAGCAATAGGACGGGTGGCACAGATAACTGCCGCCCCGCAAAGCCCGCACCACGCCGAACTCCGGGCGCCCGGGCTCGACGCGCGGATCGGTGCGCGGCACCTCGGCGCTGGCCCGGCGCAACATCATCGGATCGAAGGCATCGGCACACCACTGCCAGCAGTTGCCGACCATGTTGTGCAGCCCGAAGCCGTTGGGTGCGAAGGCATCGACCGGCGCCAGACCGTAGAAGCCGTCTGCGCAATCGTTGCGATCCGGAAAACTGCCCTGCCAGACATTGCAGCGGTGCTCGCCGCCGGGCGTCTCGTCATCGCCCCACGGAAATCGTGCACCCTCCAGCCCGCCGCGCGCTGCCCGCTCCCACTGCGCCTCGGTCGGCAAACGCTTGCCCGCCCAGTCGGCAAACGCAGCGGCATCGCTCCAGCTCACATGCACCACCGGCAGCGCATCGCGCGAATCGAGCGTCGAATGCGGCCCCTCGGGATGTCGCCAGTCGGCGCCCGGCACCTCACGCCACCAGGGGGCAGCCGCCACGCCACGGGTCGGCTCGAAGTCATCGGGCAACAAACCGGCAAAGACCATCGACGACCCGGTGCGCTCGGCATCGGTGACATAGCCGGTGGCTGAAACGAAGCGTGCAAAGCGCGCATTGCTGACCGCACAGCGATCGATCTCGAAGGCGCTCAGCACCACCGGCCGCGACGGCCCCTCGCCATCGCGCGGATAGCCCTCGCGCCGGTCACTGCCCATGCGAAATTCGCCGGCCGCAATCGGCACCATGTCGTCGCTGTCATGCGGCAGCGGATGCTGATCGCCCCCACCGACCTCACCAACCTCCGGCGAGGTCGACAGTGGTGGTTTTTCCCCTGCGGTCATTGCCGCCCGAGCGTCGTACTGGCGTGCAGCGTATCGCCCTGGCGCTCGCTGCGGTCGATCTTCTCGGGCAACTCGAACACCAGCCGATCGAAGCCGCCTTCGAAGGCAAAGGGCGGCGCGTAGTCGGGGCTGACCGCCGACCCGGGATTGCGGCCGATATTCAGGCCACTCGACGAGATCATTTTCATGACGCGCGGAATGTCGATGCTGCCGCAGTCCTGGTCGCCGATTCGCAGTGTTGCGCGTGCCGCACGATCGAGTCGCTCGAACGCCACCCCGACCTCCGATTTGCCGATCGGCACCGCAATGCTCGACTCGATGCGGCTATGGCGACCGAAACAGTTGTAGTCAAAGACCAGCCGATCGCCCAGCACATAGAGCGCGAGGCCACTGGTCTGCTTGCCATAGGCCAGCAGGCAGCCCTGCGTGGTCGCAGTGGCCCGATCGATTGACGCGGTGATCGTGAAGCTGCGATTGCCAAGCGGCGGAGCGATGTCGGAGTTCAGATAGCTCACCGGCGGATGGAACACGAAGCGGCGCCGGTTGCGCGGATTGAAGATTCGCGGCGTCGGGCGCCACAGCTCGGGCCCGCGATCATCGAGCGGCAGCACGCCGTTGCGACCAGCCTCGGCCCACCACAGCTCGATCATCTCGCGCAGCTTTTCGGGCTTCTCAAGGGCCAGATCCTTGCTCTCGGAGAAGTCGGTTTCGAGGTGATAGAGCTCCCACGGGTCGTTGTCGTAGGACGTGCCGCTCTTGTGAAACGCAACCGCCTTCCAGCCGCCTGCCCAGATGCCGCGGTGGCCGAACATCTCGAAATACTGGACCGGCTTGCGGGTCGGCTCGTTGCGCGCCTCGGCAGCGAAACTGTAGGCCAGGCTGGTGCCGTGAATCGGCTGTTGCGCCACGCCGTTGACCGAGTCGGGCGGCGTCACACCGATGATCTCGAGCAGGGTCGGCGTGATGTCGGTGACATGATGAAACTGGGTCCGCACGCCACCGCGATCGGCAATGCCGGCCGGCCAATGCACCACCAGCGGATCGCGGACACCGCCGCCGTGCGTGTTCTGCTTGTAGCGCTTGCTCGGCGTGTTGCCGGCCTGCGCCCAGCCCCACGGGTAGTTGCTGTGCGAGTTCGGGCCGCCGATGTCATCGAGCCGCGCCATCGACTCTTCGAGGGTGGCCGGAATGCCGTTGTAGTAGCGCATCGAGTCGATCACGCCCATCGCACCGCCTTCCTGGCTCGCACCGTTGTCAGACATCACCAGGAACACGGTGTTGTCCAGCTCACCGATAGATTGCAGGAATGACGCCACCCGGCCGATGTGGTGATCGGTGTGATCAAGAAACCCGGCGAAAGCCTCCTGCAGGCGCAGCGCCAGCGTCTGCTCGGGCGCACTCAGTTCGGCCCAGGGCTTGACACCAGGGTTGCGCGGCGCGAGTTCGGTGTCGGCCGGCACGATGCCCATCGCCTTCTGGCGCGCAAACCACTGCTCGCGGATCGCGTCCCAACCGGCATCGAAGCGGCCGCGGTACTTGGCGATGTACTCGGGCGGCGCCTGGTGCGGCGAGTGGGTCGCACCGAAAGCGAGATAGAGAAAAAAAGGTTTTTCCGGGATCAGCGATTTCTGGTCACGCACAAAACCGATTGCATGATCGACCAGGTCTTCGGTGAGGTGATAACCGTCTTCCGGGCTCTTCGGCTGATCGACCGAATGGTTGTCGTAGTAGAGCTCGGGCACGAACTGATCGGTCTCGCCCTGCTGAAAGCCATAGAAACGATCAAAGCCCCGACCCAAGGGCCACTGATCGTAGGGTCCGGCAGGCGAGGTCTCTTCCATCGGCGTCAGATGCCATTTGCCGACCGCAAACGTGGCATAGCCGGCCGGGCGCAGCATCTCGGCAAGCGTGGCAGCGCTGCGCGCGACCGTGCCGGTGCAGTTGGGATAGCCGGTGTTCCAGTTCGACAGGCCGCGCATGCCGACCGAATGATGGTTGCGCCCGGTGAGCAAGGCTGCGCGCGTCGGTGAACACAACGCGGTGGTGTGAAAGTTTGAATAGCGCAAGCCGCCGGCGGCGAGCTTGTCGATATTCGGCGTATCGATGGTCGACCCATAGCAGCCGAAGTGCGAAAACCCGGTGTCGTCGAGCAGCACCACGACCACATTGGGTGCGCCCTTGCGAGGCATCGGCATTTCGGGCCAGAAGGGTTGGGAGTCTGCGACCGTACGGCCGATCTTGCCTTTGAATGCGCTGCTCATGGTGATGTCTCGACCTTGTGATGGTTGATGGTTGATGTTTGTTGCTTGGCTAAGTTTAGTGTCGCCTCAGCGGCGCTCGAACTGCGGCAGGCTGAAGGCCTGTGTCGGCGGCGCCTCGCCGAGGTGCCGCTCGATCTGCACCAGGCAGCTTTGCGCGCTGCACCCCTGCGAGAGCATCGATGCGCCGGCATCACGCGTCAGGGTATTCGGGTTGCCGTGAAGGTCAAGCGAGCTCGAATCACCCGGCACCTGCGGGTCCCACCAGGCACCGGTCGACAGCCGCACCACACCCGGCAGCAGACGCGCATCGAGCCTTGCCCCTGCCAGGCAGGCGCCGCGGTCGTTAAAGACCCGCACCAGATCGCCGTCGGCAATGCCCCGGGTCGCGGCGTCAGTCGGATGAATCGCGATCGGCTCGCGACCGGCTACCTTGTTGGCGACACTGAGCGCCGAGTGATCGAGCTGGCTGTGCAGCTTGGTATGGGGCTGATCAGACAGCATGTGCAGCGGATAGCGCTCAGCCAACGGTGCGCCAAGCCATTCGACCGGCTCGAACCAGACCGGATGCCCCGGGCAGTCGGCATAACCGAAAGATTCGATTCGCTGCGAGAAGAGTTCGATGCGCCCGCTTGGTGTGGCCAGCGGATGGGCGAGCGGATCGGCGCGGAACTCGGCGAAAGCCACCACCGGATGCTCATTGGCCGGAAAGCGCACGCCGCCGCCCTGCCAGAAGGTCTCGAAGTCGGGCAACTCGACTCCGACTTTGGCGCACTGCGCCACCGACCCGGCATACAGATGCTCAAGCCACTCGTGCACGCTTCGGCCTTCGGTAAACAAGGCTTCGCAACCCAGGCGCTGCGCGATATCGGCAAAAATCGCATAGTCGTCGCGGGCCTCACCCGGCGGATCGCAAACGCGGCGCATGGCGATCATCAAGGGGTCGCGCGTGGCATGGCCGATGTCATCGCGCTCGAGTGTGGAGGTGGCCGGCAGCACAATATCGGCCATCTTCGAATGCGCGTTCCAGAACTGCTCATGGACCACGATGGTCTCGGGTCGCTGCCAGGCCCGCGCAAGCCGGTGCAGATCCTGATGATGATGAAAGGGATTGCCGCCGGCCCAATAGACCAGACGGATATCGGGATAGCGGCGGCGCTGCCCGTTGTAATCGAACTCGCCGCCGGGTGTGAGCAGCATGTCGGCAATGCGGGCCACCGGAATAAAAGCCTCGACCGCATTGCGCCCCTGCGGCAGGGTTGGCCCGGGCAACAGGCGATAAGGACTGCCGATATTGTTGGTCGGACCATAGGCAAGCGAGATGCCGCCCCCGGGCAGCCCGATCTGTCCAAGCACCGAGGCCAGGCCCACCGCCGCCCAGAAGGGCTGCTCGCCATGGTCGGCGCGCTGCAATCCCCAGGCGACATTGATCAGACTGCGATTCGAGGCAAGCTCGACAGCCAGATCGCGAAGGCGCTGGGCTGACACACCGGCAATCGGTGCCGCCCACTCGGCGTCTTTCACAACGCCATCGGTCTGCCCGAGCAGATAGGCCTGCCAGCGCTCGAAGCCCACGCAATGGCTGGCCAGAAACGCGCGGTCGTGGCGGCCGGCCCGCACGATCTCACAAGTCAGGGCCAGCATGACCGCGGTATCGGTGCCGGGGCGAATCGCGAGCCATTCGAGTGAATCAGCCGGCGCCTGCAGGTCGGCCCCCACCGGGCTGAAATTGACAAAGCGACAGCCTGCCTGAGCCAGGCTTGCCATGCCGTCTTCGAGATAGTGTTCGGAGGCACCGCCCGCGCCGACCTGCGCGTTCTTGATCGGCGCACCGCCAAAACTCACAAACAGTCGGGTGTGCGCGGCCAGCGTCGCCCAGTCGTGCTGGTTGCCCAGAAAGTATTCCATCGCGCAGATCACATGCGGCAGCAGCACCCGCCCCGCGCCCAGGCTGTAGCTGTCGGCATGGCGCACATAGCCACCGGCGGCATTCAGAAACCGGTGGACCTGGCTCTGCGCGTGATGAAAGCGACCGGCGCTCGACCAGCCGTAGGAGCCGCCGAAAATCGAGGCATTGCCGTGAGCGTCGATGACGCGGCGCATCTCGGTGGCCACCAGATCGGCGGCTTGCTCCCACGAGACTTCGACGAAGGGCTCGCGACCGCGGCCCTCACCGCGCCGGGGATCGCCGACGGGCCGATCGAGCCAGCCGGCCCGCACCGCCGGGCGCTGCACCCGAAGCGGCGAACGATAGGCCTCGAACATCGACAGACCAATTGGCGAGGGCGCACGATCGTCGCGAAACCGGCCAAGCCCGCGGGCGGCGGTCCCGATGCGCTGAACTTCGTAGGCGCCCCAGTGCGAGGAAGTGAGCTCGAGTCCGAGCGGGGTGGCACGCGCCATGTTGAATGTCTCCAGCCGACTATCTTCAGCCTTGTTTGAACGCTTGTTTGATTGTTTTCTGAAACTCTAGCATTATTCCCAATGACAGACCCGTCGTTCCAGAATACAGAACAACAATGAACAACACGCTGATCAAAGGGCTGGGGCTGCTCGAAACCCTCTCGCACGCCGATCAGCCGATGGGCGTCACCGAACTCGCCAACCGGCTCGACATCGGCAAGAGCACCGTGCATCGCCTGCTGCAGGCGCTGGTCGAACAGGGCTATGTCAGGCGCAACGAGGCGATCGGATCGTATGCCGCCTCGATCAAGCTCTGGGAGCTCGGCTCGGCGGTGCTGTCCAACCTCGACCTGAGCCATGCGTCGCAGTCATGGATGGCCTGGCTGCTCGAGCGGTCCCGCGAGTCGGTCCATCTGTCGGTGCTCGATGGTGACGAAGTGGTCTATGTCCACAAACTCGACAGTCCCGAGCCGGTGCGCGCCTACAACTCCATCGGCGGGCGCGCGCCCGCGCATTGCGTGGCCACCGGCAAGGCCATGCTCGCCTTCGAGCCGATGGCACAACTCACCTCGCTCAGCCGTCGCCTGCAGGCCTGCTCACCCCGAACGCTCACCGTGCCCACCGAGTTTTTGCGCGAGATGGCGCGCATTCGTGAGCAGGGCTACGCAGTCAATCGCGGCGAATGGCGCGAGAGCGTGGGCGGTGTGGCGGCACCGGTGCGCGACCCGGGCGGCAATGTGATCGCAGCGATCGGTGTGTCGGGCCCGATCGAGCGACTGCGGCCTGCCCGGCTCAAGATGCTTTCGGCTGATCTGATTCGAGCCGCCGACGGCATCAGCGCAGCGCTGCGCGGTGATGCGCCCCGTCAAGCCGCGCCGACCCGATCAAGGCGCTCGGCATGAAACAGGGACCTCTGATGTCAGACGCTGTGGCCCTGCCGCTTGCCGGCATTCGCGTCGTCGAGTTCTGCCATGTGGCTGCCGGCCCCTTTTGCGGCATGCTGCTGGCCGATTACGGTGCCGAGGTGACCAAGGTCGAGCCGCTCGAGGGCGACGCCATGCGGCAGTGGCCGCCGATCACTCATGGCGCCAACGAAGATGGCTTCAGTGAAAACTTTGCCTCGATCAATCGGGGCAAGCGCTCGATCGCGCTCGACCTGAAAGACCCGGCATCGCGTGACCTCGCCCGCGAACTGGTGCTGGCGAGCGATGTCGTGATCGAGAACAACCGCCCCGGGGCCATGGCACGACTGGGCCTGGGCTGGGATTGGTTCGGCCCGCGCAAGCCCGCGCTCATCTATTGCTCGATCTCGGCCTTCGGCCAGGATGGGCCGCGCGGCGCCGAAGGCGGCTTCGACCTGACCATCCAGGCGGCCGCAGGCGTCATGAGCGTGACCGGCGAGCCCGAGGGTGCCCCGGTCAAGGCCGGTGTGCCGCTGGTGGATTTCGGGGCCGGCCTTTACGGCGCCTATTCGATCGCGGCAATGGTTGCGCGAGTGCGCGCCGGCGGGCCCGGCGGCCATCTGGATGTGCCGATGTTCGCCACCACGATCGCGATGTCTGCGTTGCAGACGAGCGAGTTTTTCGGCACCGGGCGCAACCCCCGCAAGCTCGGCTCGGCCCATCCGCGCAATGCGCCCTATCAGGCCTTTCGCTCGCAGGACGGCTGGTTTGCGATTGCCGCCGGCAACAACAAGCTCTGGCAGCAGGTCTGCGAGATCGCCGGCACACCTGAATTGCTGACCGATGCACGCTTTGCCTCGCCCACCCTGCGAGCCGCCAATCAGGCCGCCCTGCGCGATCTGCTCGAGGCGCGCTTTGCCCATGACACCACCGCAAGCTGGCTCGCCCGCTTTGCGCCGGCCGGTGTGCCCTGCGCGCCGATCAACGGCTACGAGCAGGCGCTGTCCGACCCCCAGGCCACCCATCTGCAGCTCGTGCAGGCGATGACCCTGCCCAATGGCGTGAAGACCCACACGGTGGGTTGTCCGGTGCGCTTCGATGGCGAGGTTGTGACACTCGACACCCGCCCGCCGGCAATCGGCGAACACACCAGCCGCGTGATCGATGCCCTCAAGCTCGGACATCCCGCGCCCACCGCGCCGATCCTGCTGCAGATCAGCGACGGCATCGCGAGCATCGAGCTCAACCGGCCGCAGCGCGGCAACGCCCTGAGCAGCGAGTTGGTCGAGGCAGCACTCGACGCGGTGAATCATGCCTGCCGCGATTCCTCGGTCCACACCCTGATGTTCGCAGGGGCCGGTCGGCACTTTTGCACCGGCTTCGATCTCGACGGGCTCGAATCCCAGTCCGATGGCGACCTGCTGCTGCGCTTTACGCGGATCGAGGCGTTGCTTGATGCGGTCTGGCGGGCACCGGTACGCACCGTGGCCATTGCACAGGGTCGCACCTGGGGTGCAGGCGCCGATCTCTTTGCCGCCTGCGATCTGAGAATTGCGGTGACTCACGCGAGCTTTCGATTTCCGGGCGCAGGCTTTGGCATCGTGCTCGGCACGCGCCGGCTTGCCGAGCGGGTCGGCACCGAGCGCGCGCGGGCCTGGGTCAGCGATGGCGCCACTGTCGAGGCCGAGCAGGCGCTTGCCTGCGGGCTGGCGAGCCGGCTGATCGATCCGGTGCAGGCGGGGGACGACTGGCGTCAACTGGCCTGCGGCCCGGCACCTGCAATCGATCGCGATACCCTTGCCATGATCCGGGCGGCCAGCCGCAGTACCGGCGCACCGGGCGGCGACATGCTTGCAGACGCCGACCTCGCCGCGCTGGTCAGGTCGGCCACGAGATCGATCACACCAGGCAAAGCCGGGCCCGGGCTAAGAGAACGGATTGCCGCCTATCGCGATCGCACCCGATCCGCGCGATAGACGCAACACACACAACGACACACAAAAGGAGACAGCTCGATGGAAATGGTCCAGGTCACCAACAACCCCGATGGCACGACGCTGATCACCATCAACCGGCCCACCCGCAAGAACGCGATCTGCGCGATCACCGCGCGGGAGTTGCAACAGGCCTTCGCCGAATTCGATCAGTCGGACCAACGGGTCGCGGTCCTCACCGGCGCCGGCAATGATGCCTTTTCGGCCGGTGCCGACGTGACCAACCTGCCCGAGCTGTGGCGCTGCGTGCCCACAGTGGGCATCACCACCGAAAAGCCGGTGATCGCCGCAGTGGGCGGCTGGTGCGTGGGCGGCGCGCTGGTGGTGGCCATGATGTGCGACCTGCTGGTGACCGCCGACAACGGCAAGTTCTCATATCCCGAAGCCAAGCTCGGCTTTACCGGCGGCCTGATCTCGGCGCTGCCCACTCGCATTCCGCACAAGATCGCGATGGAACTCATCATGCTTTGCCGCACGATCGATGCCAAGCGCGCCTACGAGGTCGGCTTTGCCAATGAAGTCGTGCCAGTCGGCCAGCAGGTCGAGGCGGCGCTCGCCATGGCCCGCGAGCTGGCCACCTTCGCACCGCTGGTGCTGCGTACCCTCAAGCGCTTCGTGGTCGATGATGTGATGCCGCAGGGCCCGTCCGAAAAAATGGGCCGAGCCATGCGCGATCTCGGCACGGTGCGCGACAGCCTGGACGGCCAGGAAGGCGCACGGGCCTTCAAGGAAAAACGCGCCCCCAAATGGGTGGGGCGATGACCATCAGCCGCGCAACAGGAGGACGCTCATGAATCGCTTTCGATCCGATCGCCGTAACGCACTTCGCGCAAGCGCCGCCCTGGCGACCATGCTGGCCGGCGCCGATCGCCTGCAGGCACAAACCGCCTGGCCCTCTCGGCCGGTCAAGCTGATCGTGCCCTATCCGGCCGGCGGCAACGCCGATTCGATCGGCCGTCTGCTGGCCGATCGGCTCTCGCAGGCACTGGGCCAGCAGGTGATTGTCGAGAACCGGGCCGGTGCCGGTGCCACCATCGGCGCCCAGGCGGTGGCGCGCTCAGCCGCCGACGGCTACACCCTGCTGCTCGCACCTACCGCCGTGGTCGCGATCACCCACCATCTGCGCAAGGTGCCCTACGACCCCGAGAACGATTTCGTGCCGATCGCGAGCCTGTCGAGCAGCTACGGCATCGTCGCGGCCCGTAAGGACCTGCCGGCCAACACCATGGCCGAACTGATCGTGCTGGCGAAAAAATCTCCCGGCAAGCTGACCTTCGGCTCGGCCGGCACGGCCACCGCCACCCACCTGACCGGCGAGATCGTCCATAACAAAGCCGGCATCACGCTGCTGCATGTGCCCTACAAAGGCTCGGCCGAATCACTCGCCGATCTGGTCGGCGGGCGCATCGACCTGATCTACGACCCGGTCGCGCTGTCGCAGATCAAGGCCGGTACGGTCAAGGCACTGGCCACCACCGCCAACGTTCGACATCCCGAACTGCCCGATGTGCCAACCCTTCGCGAGCAGGGTCTCGAGGTGCCCGGGGGCAGCTGGTTTGGCCTCTTTGCGCCGCGCGGCACGCCACCCGAGATCATCGAGCGGCTCGCGCTCGAAAGCGAAAAAGCCATGACCGCCAGCGGGACGCGGGAGTTGCTGCTGAAATTCAGTCAATATCCCGACTACAAAGGGCCGGCTGCATTCGCGAAACAGATTCAGTCGGACAATGCCGTCTATCGCGACCTCATCAATCGCGCCGGCATCAAGATCGATTCCTGAGCCATCCATTCCTCACCGGAGACCCATCATGACCCGCACCCATGCCGAAAACGTCCGCGAGGATGTCCGCAACCTGATCCATCCTTACACCCCGCTGAACACCTTCGGCGCAACCGGCCCGATGGTGATCCGCAAGGGCGATGGCGTCTATGTCGAAGACGACCAGGGCAACCGCTTTCTCGAAGGCATGGCCGGCCTGTGGTGCACCGCACTCGGGTTTTCAGAGCAGCGCCTGGTTGATGCCGCCATCCGGCAGATGAAGGAGCTGCCCTACTACCAGATCTTCGCCGGTCGTTCGAACGAACCCTCGATCGAATTGTCCGAACGACTGCTCGCCATGACCCGCCATCTCGGCATGGACAAGGCGCTCTTTGCCAACTCCGGCTCCGAGGCCAACGATGCCGCGGTCAAGGTGATCTGGTACTACTTCAATGCGCTTGGCAAACCCGAAAAAAAGAAGCTGATTGCGCGTGAGCGCGGCTATCACGGCGTGACTGTCATGGCGGCAAGCCTCACCGGCCTGCCCTACAACCATGCCGACTTCGACCTGCCGGTCGCACGCGTGCTGCGCACCGGCTGCCCGAGCCTCTATCACTCGACCCATCCCGGCGAGACCGACGAACAGATGGTCGATCGGCTGGTCGCCGACCTCGAAGCCATCATCGCCCGCGAGGGCGCCGACACCATCGCCGCCTTTTTCGCCGAGCCGGTGCAGGGTGCCGGTGGCGTGATCGTTCCGCCTGCAGGCTACTTCGCGAAGATCCAGGCCGTGCTCAAGAAGCACGACATCCTGATGGTGGCCGACGAGGTCATCACCGGTTTCGGGCGCACCGGCAACATGTTCGGCTGCGACACCTACGGCATCACGCCCGACATCATGACCGTGGCCAAGGCGCTCTCGAGCTCCTACATGCCGATCTCGGCCACGCTGGTCTCCAAGGCCATCTATGACGGCCTGGTCAAGGGCAGCGAGCGCAACGGCGCCTTCTCGCATGGCGTGACCTACGCCGGCCACCCGGTGGCCTCGGCGGTCGCGGTCGAAGCGCTCAAGATCTATGAAGAGCGCGACATCGTCGGGCACGTGCAGCGCGTCTCGCCGAAGTTCCAGGCACGCCTGGCCGCGCTCTCGGCGCATCCGCTGGTCTCATCAACCCGCGGCGTCGGCCTGATCGGTGCACTCGAAATCGTGCAGGACAAAGACAGCCGCAAGACCTTCGACGCGGCATCGGGCGTCATCGCGCGGCTGGGCAACGCGGTGCTCGAAAACGGCCTGATCACGCGGGCGCTGCGCGACACGATGGCGGTCTGCCCACCGCTCATCATCACCGAGGCGCAGATCGACGAACTCTTCGACAAGCTCACCCGGGCGCTCGACACCACACTGGAGTTCGCACGCGGCCAGAAGCTGGTGGCCTGACGCTGGTGGCCTGAGCCGAAGGCGGCTGCCACCACCGTTTCAGCCGCCTTCGGTGGAAAAAAATCTTTCCCTATTCCGGGAGCTTGCGCTCGAGCAGTGCCGGTCGATTCTGCAGTGGGCAGGCGCTTTGGAGTCGGATAGGATGCCGGCAAGCCGTACAAGGCGCACTCTGCAGAGCCAGCCATGCCCCCGACCACCCTGTCCTCCCTGTCTTACGACCACGGCACGTCTGAAGCGAAACTGATTGGCGAGACCATCGGTGCCGCCTTCGATCGCACGGTTGCGCGCTATCCCGATCGCGATGCGCTGATCGTGCGTCACCAGGATGTGCGATGGACATGGGCCGAACTCGGCGCACGCGTCGATGCGCTGGCGGCCGGTCTGCTCGCGATCGGCCTGGTGCCGGGTGACCGCATCGGGATCTGGGCGCCCAACTGCTCGGAATGGACGCTGATGCAGTTCGCAACCGCCAAGGCGGGCCTGATCCTGGTCAACATCAATCCGGCCTATCGCCGCGCCGAACTCGAATACGCGCTGAACAAGGTCGAGTGCAAGGCGCTGGTGCTGGCGCCGGCTCTCAAGACCAGCGACTATCTGGCGATCGTGCTCGATCTCGCGCCTGAGCTCGCGAGCGCCGCACCCCATGACCTTCACGCCGCGGCACTGCCTCACCTGCGCAGTGTGATCCGGCTCGGCGCAGCGTCGACCCCGGGCATGGTGAACTTTGACGAGGTCGCCAATGCAGGCGGTGAGGCGCAGCGCGCGCAACTTGCCGAGCTCGCAGGCACCCTGCAGTTCGACGACCCGATCAACATCCAGTTCACCTCGGGCACCACCGGTTTTCCGAAGGGCGCGACGCTCACTCATCGCAATATCCTGAACAACGGCTTTTTCGTCGGCGAGGCCATCCGGCTGACGCATGAAGACCGGCTGTGCGCGCCGGTGCCGCTTTATCACTGCTTCGGCATGGTGATGGCCAACCTCGGCTGCATGACCCATGGTGCGGCCATGGTCTATCCGTCTGATGCCTTCGATCCGCTGGCGGTGCTCGAGACGGTGCAGGCCGAGCGCTGCACCGCGCTCTACGGCGTGCCGACGATGTTCATTGCCGAGCTCGACCATCCGCGCTTTGCCGAATTCGACCTGTCGTCGCTGCGCACCGGCATCATGGCCGGCTCGCCCTGCCCGATCGAGGTGATGAAGCGGGTGCAGTCGCAGATGCATCTGCGCGAGATGACGATCGCCTACGGCATGACCGAGACCTCGCCGGTCTCTACGCAAAGCTCGGTCGACGATCCGCTGGAGCGACGGGTCTCGACGGTCGGGCGAGTTCAGCCGCATATCGAGGTCAAGATCGTCGATCCGCAGGGTCGCATCGTGCCGCGCGGCGTCACCGGCGAGTTTTGTACCCGGGGCTATTCGGTGATGCGCGGCTACTGGAACGACCCCGGCAAGACCCGCGAAGCGGTGGATGAAGCCGGCTGGATGCATACCGGCGATCTGGCCACCATGGACGAGGAGGGCTACGTCAATATCGTGGGCCGTCTCAAGGACATGGTCATTCGAGGCGGCGAGAATGTCTATCCGCGCGAGATCGAGGAGTTTCTCTACCGGCACCCCAAGGTGCAGGATGTCCAGGTCGTTGGTGTGCCCGACCCGAAGTACGGCGAAGAGTTGTGTGCCTGGATCATGCTTCGCAGTGGACAAACCGCAACGCCAGACGAGATTCGCGAGTTCTGCCGCGGCCAGATCGCGCATTACAAGATCCCGCGTCATGTACGCTTCGTAGAGGCCTTCCCGATGACCATTACGGGCAAGGTCCAGAAGTACCTCATGCGCCAGCAGACCATCGACGCCCTCGGGCTGACCGACCAGAAAACTGCCTGATAATCCTTTAGGATTAGGCTATATTCTCGCTATGACATCACAACGCAGTAAGTCCAGTGCCACGGCCAAGCCAACCACCGCAGCCAAGCCCAGCACTGCAGCCAAGCCCGGCAAGGCAGCCAAGAGCGGCCGCAAAACCGCCGACGCAGCACCCGCTGAGGTACAGCCGAGGGCCCTGTCACCGATACTCGCCGCCGCCGCCGAGATCCTCGACGAGAAGGGTTTCGAAGGCCTGAGCACCACCGCGGTCGCGCATCGCGCCCAGGTCAGCACCGCCACCATCTATCGTGATTACCCGGACAAGCTCGCGATCCTGAGGGCGCTGATCGTGCATGTCACGATGTCCCGCCAAGATTTCCTGGTCGCATCCTTTTCGAGGATCGCCAGCTCGCCCGACTGGCGAACACCGCTTGCCGAGACCCTTCGAAAAGCCTTCTACCTCAGGATGAACTCGCCGGGTGGCGGCTCGACACGACGGGCGATGCAGCATTCGCCCGAGCTCTGGCTCTGGGATCAGAAACACACTGAGCAGCTCGCCGAGGACTGCGCCAAGTTCATCCGCAAGCGAAAGCCCTCGATAACGCCGGCGACCGCCAAACGCATCATGCTGGCCGGCATCACCGCCGCAGCCGCCCTGCTTGATCTGGCCAGCCTGATGCCTGCGCGCAACGCCCAGCTCCTCGTCGAAGAATGCGTCGCGATGTCGGAAGCCTACCTGGCACCCTATCTCGACTGAATCCGGTGCCGCCCGCCTGAGGCGGGCAGATGCCGCTCAGAACGAGCGCGGCAAACCGAGCACATGCTCGGCCACATACGACAGAATCAGATTGGTCGAGATCGGCGCGACCTGGTACAGGCGGGTTTCGCGGAACTTTCGCTCAACGTCGTATTCGCAGGCAAAGCCGAAGCCGCCATGGAATTGCAGGCAGGCATTGGCCGCCTCCCAGGACGCCTTGGCGGCCAGATATTTCGCCATATTGGCCTCGGCACCGCAGGGCTTGCGGGCATCGAAAAGCTCGCAGGCCTTCCAGCGCATCAGGTTGGCCGCCTCGACCTCGATATAGGCCTCGGCGATCGGAAACTGCACGCCCTGGTTCTGGCCGATCGGACGGCCAAACACCACGCGATCCTTGGTGTAGGCGGTGACCCGGTCGATGAACCAGTAGCCGTCGCCGATGCATTCGGCTGCGATCAGGGCGCGCTCGGCGTTCAGGCCATCGAGGATGTACTTGAAGCCCTGCCCTTCTTCGCCGATCAGGTTTTCGGCAGGAATCTCGAGGTTTTCGAAGAACAGCTCGTTGGTCTCGTGATTGACCAGATTGGGGATCGGGCGCACGGTCAGGCCGTGGCCGATCGCATCGCGCAGGTCGACCACGAAGATCGACATGCCTTCGGATTTGCGGGCGACCTGATCGAGCGGCGTGGTGCGGGCCAGCAGGATCATCAGGTCGGAATGCTGAACCCGCGAGATCCAGACCTTCTGGCCGTTGATGACATAACGGTCACCCTGGCGCACCGCGGTGGTCTTGATGCGGGTGGTGTCGGTGCCGGTGGTGGGCTCGGTCACGCCCATCGACTGCAGGCGCAAGTCGCCGGTGGCGATCTTGGGCAGCCAGCGCTGCTTTTGCTCGGCCGAGCCGTGGCGCAGCAGCGTACCCATGTTGTACATCTGACCATGACAGGCGCCGGAGTTACCGCCGCAACGGTTGATCTCTTCCATGATGACCGAGGCCTCGACCAGCCCCAGCCCCGAGCCGCCGTATTCCTGCGGAATGAGCGCCGCCATCCAGCCGGCACGGGTCAAGGCATCGACGAAAGCTTCAGGATAGGCGCGGGCCGCATCAACCTTGCGGAAGTATTCGTCGGGGTATTGGGCGCACAGGGCGCGTACAGCGTCGCGGATGTCGAGATGGTCGGTGGCAGCAGGCATGGTCGGATTACTCAGGCAAACGGAATTGAACGGCGGAGCGAGTCAGGTGCGAAGCGCCATTGTCGGGTTGAAGCGTGTTTCGATCAAAGGGCATTCGCCGCAGAGTCGGTCGCAGCAGCCCGAACCGGTCGTGGCGGCGGACTGCCGAAGTAGAACAGCAATGAGCCGAGGCCCACCAGCACCGCGAGCACGGTAAAGCCGCTTCGGTAACTGCCGGTCATGTCAGCCATGCCACCGGCGATCATCGGGCCGCCGATCTGGCCGATTGCCACGATCAGCGTCGACAGGCCCATGATCATGCCGATCGAGCGACGCCCGAAATAATCGGCCCGGATCGCCTGCATCAGCGGCCCGCGCAAACCCCAGGCCGCGCCATGCAGCAGCGCGAATCCGGTCAGCATCACCGGACCCTGTGCCCAGGCCAGCAGCATCAGCCCGACGCCATGCATCAGCATGCAAAAGGCCGCCACCAATCGCTTGTTGAGCCGATCACCGAAGGCCATGCCGGCCAGCACGCCGACAACCTGCGCGGCGGTCATCAGCGTAATGACCAGCGAGGCCTGTGCCACGGTATAGCCGAGCGACTCCTTGATCAGCGTGATCGCATGCACATTGACGGCGGTAACCGCCAGCAGCGCAAAGCCGTGGCCAAGCGAGACCAGCCAGAAGGCCCGTGTGCGCAGCGCCTCACGGGCGGTGAACTCGACCGCCTCATCATCGGAAGCATTGCCGCCGGCGGCCTTGGCCGCGGCCCAGTCGCCGTCGATCTCCTGGCCGAGCGCTTGCGGGCGATCCTTGAAGAGCAGCGAAATCGGCCCGCACAGCACGATGATCAGCACACCGGACCACATCGCGGTCGAGCGCCATCCGAAGATCTGCATCGAGCCGGCCACCAACGGCACGAACAGGCCGCCCACCGCCATGCCGAGGCCGACAATCGACAGCGCTCTGGCCCGGTAGCGCTCGAACCAGTGAATCACCGCAATGTTGATCGGGAAATAGCCGGCCAGGCTGGTCCCGAGCGCGATCACGATCAGCGCCGCATAAAAACCACCGAGCGACTCGACCCGGCTGAGCGCGATCATGCCGGCGCCGAAGATCACGACGCCAGCCCGGATCAAGCGATAGGGTCCGACGCGGTCGCACAACCAGCCGAGTGCCGGGCCGATGACCGCGGACTCCATCGACTGCAGCGCCGCACCGGCCGACAGCGCAGTCTTGCTCCAGCCTTTTTCAGCGGCGAGCACTGCCACATAGGCACCGAAGGCCTGCTGCATCAGGGCGGCCTGAAGCAGTTGCAGGGTGGTGCCCGCGGCGACCATGCGCCAACCGTGAAAAGCTTTCATTAGAGGGTCGATTGTGTCCCACACCGACCGATCGTGCCGTGCCGGGCGTTCCGGCAATCGCAAACCGGCAAAACCCAGGCCTGCGAGAGCATCCGGCCTCGAGCCGCAAACTTGACAAGCCATGCACCGCGGCTACCCTGCCAGAGCGGCTGGCGTGCCGAATGCAGCAGTGAGCCAACTACAGGAGACAGGACATGTCAGACGAACAGGAACTGCCGGATATGGCGCCACTGTGGGACGTCCCGATCCCGTATATCCGCCGCACGCACGACTGGTACAACGCGCTGGGCTACGGCAATCCCTATCGCTATGCGCAGTACACCGACGTGCCCTTCCAGACGCTTGACAAACCCCTGTCGCGCTCACGCGTGGCGCTGCTCACCACTGCAGCGCCCTTTCAGCCCGACAAGGGGCCGCAGGGCGCCGGTGCGCCCTACAACGCGGCTGCCAAGTTCTACAAGGTCTATACCGGCGACACCTCGATCGATCACGATCTGCGTGTCTCGCATGTCGGCATCGATCGCGATCACCTGACTGATGACGCCAACACCTGGTTCCCGCTGCCCGCGCTGCGGCGCGCGGCTGCCAGCGGACGCATCGGCGAGATCGCGCCCCGCTTTGTGGGCGTGCCCACCAACCGCAGCCAGCGCCACACCCTCACCACCGATGCTGCCGAAGTGCTGGCAATCTGCAAGGCCGACCGGGTCGATGCCGCCGTACTGGTGGCCAACTGCCCGATCTGCCATCAGACGATCAGCCTGACCGCAAGGCACCTCGAGGCCAATGGCATCCCGACGGTGGTCATGGGCGCGGCCAAGGACATCGTCGAGATGTGTGGCGTGCCGCGATTTCTGTTCAGCGACTTTCCGCTTGGCAATGCCGCGGCGCGCCCTCATGACCCGGCATCGCAGGACGCCACGCTCGAGCTCGCGCTGCGGGTGCTGGAGTCTGCGGTCGCACCCCGCACCACCGTGCAAAATCCTCTGCGCTGGAATGGCCGCCCCGAGTGGCGCCTCGACTATCTCGATCTGTCGCGTCTGAGCGCCGAAGAAATCGCGCGCCGTCGCGCAGCCAACGATCAGATCAAGTCGATCGCTCAGGGCGTGCGCGATGCCGCGATCGCCCGGGACACAGGCTCATGAACCAGGCCAAAGCCTTCGCGGGCGTTCGCATCCTCGACTTCACCCACTATCTGGCCGGGCCCTTTTGCACCTTCCAGCTTGCAGTCCAGGGGGCCGATGTCATCAAGATCGAAGCCGTCGAGGGCGACGCAATGCGGCTGTCGGGCTCAAGCTCAGAGTGGACGCAGCGTCAGCTCAGTCCGTCCTGGATGGCGGTCAATGCCAACAAGCGCAGCATGACGCTCGATCTCACCAAGCCTGCGGCCCGCGAGATCGTCGAGCGACTGGCCGCAGAGGTTGATGTGGTCTGCGAGAACTTTCGCCCCGGCGTACTCGAGCGGCGCGGCATGGGCTGGTCGCAGCTCTCGAAGATCAACCCCCGGCTCATCTACTGCGGCATCTCGGGCTTTGGCAGCACCGGACCCGAGCGCGGCACCGCAAGCTTTGACGGCAAGATCCAGGCGATGTCGGGTCTGATGTCGCTCACCGGCGAGCCGGTCAACGGGCCGATGCGCGCCGGATTTGCAGTCGCCGACATCACCACCGGCATCACCGCGGCCTTTGCGATCGCCTCGGCGCTTTATCAGCGCACCCATACCGGCGAAGGGCAATTCGTCGATGTCGCGATGCTCGACTCGATGGTGGGATTTCTGTCAGGGCAGGTCGCCGAATACACCACCACCGGACAGCGCCATCAGCAACTCGGCAATGGCTCGGTGAGTGGCAAGCCAACCGCCGATCGCTTTCGCTGCGGCAATGGCTTTCTCGTACTCGCCGTGCTGACCGATAAGCAGTTTGACAACCTCATGCGCGCGCTGGGCCGCGAGGACGCGCTGCGCGATCCGCGTTTTGCGGACTGGCCGAGCCGATCGGCCAACAAGGTGGCGCTGCGCGAGCTGATCGAGCATGCGATGCAAGACGGCGATCCGGCATCGTGGGAGCGCCGGCTGATCGACGCGGATGCACCCTGCGGGCAGGTCAACTCAATTGCCGATGTCACCGCGCATCCGCAACTGGCTCATCGCGACATGATTCAGGAGGTGAGCACGCCCTACGGGCCGGTGCGCCTGGCCGGGTCGGCGTTCAGGATGGCACACGGCACCGGCGGCCTCGATCGCCCGATTGCCCTGCCCGGCGAGCATACCGACGAGGTGCTTTCATCGATCGGCTACGACGCGCAAGCCATCGCCGCGTTGCGGGCCGACAAGGTCGTCTGAGCCGCCCCTGCCACCCGACTGCGAATCCGCCACTGCCATGACGATCGTCTACGCTGCACGCCGCATCATCACCCTGAATCCGACCCGCACCGACACCACCCATGTCGCGGTGCGTGACGGGCGCATCCTTGGCACCGGCACCCTCGATGAACTCAGGGGCTGGGGTCGCTTCGATCTGGATGAGCGCTTCATCGACAAGGTGCTGGTGCCGGGTTTCGTCGAAGGCCACAGCCATATCGGCGAGGGCGTCAACTGGCGCTATGTCTATTGCGGCTTTCACGACCGCAGCGACCCCGATGGTCGCGTCTGGCCGGGCGCCCGATCAATCGAGGCGGTGGTCGAGCGACTGCGCGAGGCCCAGTCGCATCTGGCGAGCCCGACCGAGGCGCTGATCGGCTGGGGGTTTGACCCGATCTATTTCGGCGAGCGCCGCTGTAACCGGCACGACCTCGATGGCGTGAGCACACAACGCCCGATCGCGGTGACTCACGCCAGCGGCCACATCACCAATGCCAACACCCTGGCGCTCGAGTTGGCCGGTTTTCTGCGAACCGGCCATGACCATCCGGGCATCATGCTCGGTACCGACGGCCTGCCTAATGGCGAGCTCAAGGGCCCCGAGGCGATGACGCCGGTGCTCGAAAAAGTCGGCCTCGACAAGGCCGCGATGGCTGGTGACCGTGCCGGCGTGCTGGCTTTTGCCAAACTGGCTGTGCGGGCCGGTGTCACCACCGCGACCGATCTGGCCACACCGCTGCCGCAGGCCGCCATCGACGAGCTGCTGCAAATCACCGGTGCTCACGACTTTCCGGTGCGGCTGGTGCCGGCCATGCATGTGCGTGGCCAGACCGTCGAGCAGGCCATCGAGCGGGCCATCGCCCTGAAAGCCCGCTCGACCGAGCAATTGCGAATGG
>CANKWX010000038.1 GCA_947487165.1 Burkholderiales bacterium | reverse complement strand
TAGGAGTCTGGGCCGTGTCTCAGTCCCAGTGTGGCTGGTCGTCCTCTCAGACCAGCTACAGATCGTCGCCTTGGTGGGCCTTTACCCCACCAACTAGCTAATCTGCCATCGGCCGCTCCAATAGCGCGAGGTCTTGCGATCCCCCGCTTTCAACCGTAGTTCGTATGCGGTATTAGCGTAGCTTTCGCTACGTTATCCCCCACTACTGGGTACGTTCCGATGTATTACTCACCCGTTCGCCACTCGCCACCAGGGTTGCCCCCGTGCTGCCGTTCGACTTGCATGTGTAAGGCATGCCGCTAGCGTTCAATCTGAGCCAGGATCAAACTCTTCAGTTTAATCGTTGGCAACTTACCTAAATAAGTCGCTGCTCAATGGAATTGATCGTAATGACCGTAATAAATTACGGCTACTCTGATCATTCGCATGAGCGTTTGATGTTTTCCACTTGGCTTGCAGTCGGGCTTGCGCTTTTCTGCTTGCTTCGTAGTGTTGGCGTTTCCGCCCAAACGCCCACGCTTATCGGCTGTTTAGTTTTTAAAGAGCACGCTGTCTTTCGATCAGCACAGAAGCGGAATTATTACGCTTCCTTTTCAACTTGTCAACTCGGCTTCCGGTTTGGCTGGAGGTCTGTGACAACTTTGCTTCTTTTTTTGCCTGCATCAACGATCAGTCACTGATCAATTTCGCGAGGCATTTCAAGCAGCGAAGCCCTCGACTATAGCAGCGTGTTTCAGGGCGTGCAAGTCGGGCGGTGAAATTTCTTGAGTCAGCGCCCTGTGCAGCGCCGTGGCAGGCGCCGGCAAGGGCTGCTTTTGTCGGGCTTTCTGGCGTTTTATGACCGGCTTTGCTCATATCGCGGGTTGGGACCCACGCTGCGCAATCTTGAAGCAGGGTGCATGCCGCTAGAATTCAGCGATGGCGCGCCTGCCTCGGGCGTGCGCTAAAGACGCAGTCATAGAGCGATGGCAGATCTGATGTCACAAACGCATTCGGGACCCGAGTCGGAGTCCCTCCGGATCGCTCAACTGGCTGCACGCCGCATGTGGGATGACGACAAGGCATCTCAGGCGCTCGGCATGAGCCTGTCTGACATCGGCCCCGGTTTTGCCGCGTTATCGATGACAGTTCGCGCGGACATGGCGAACGGTCACGGCATGTGCCACGGCGGTTTCATGTTTCTTCTTGCAGACAGCGCGTTTGCATTCGCCTGCAACAGTCACAACCAGCGTGCGGTGGCTGCCGGAGCGGAAATCCATTTCGTGGCGCCTGCCAAGGTAGGCGATGTACTAACCGCTCAGGCAACTGAGCAGCACCGTGAAGGTCGAAGCGGTTTTTATGATGTGCGAGTCACCGATCAGAACGGTGCGCTGATTGCACTTTTTCGCGGCCGCAGCGCGACCATCAAGGGATTTCTCGTAGAAGACACAGGCTCGACCCCAGCAATCGAACAGGGCACATCGGCTGATGACCCCCGGCACCAGTCATGAGGACGACAGCGTGAGCGATTTGAAACTTGACCCGATCGAGACCGCCAGCGTCGATGAACTGCGCGCATTGCAGCTTGGGCGGCTGCGCGCGACGCTTGAGCATGCCTACACCAATGTCCCGCACTATCGTCAGGCCTTCGAGGCAGCGGGGGTTCATCCGCGCGACTTGCACAGCCTTGACGATCTGAGCCGTTTCCCGTTTACGACCAAAGCAGAACTCAGGGCGAACTATCCCTTCGGCATGTTCGCGGTGCCGCGTGAGCAAGTCGTTCGGATTCATGCCTCAAGCGGCACGACCGGCAAACCGACCGTGGTGGGCTACACCGCGCGCGATATCGACAACTGGGCGAATCTCGTGGCGCGATCGATTCGCGCAGCAGGCGCACGCCGTGGCGATCTGGTGCATGTGAGCTACGGCTATGGGCTGTTTACAGGCGGCCTGGGTGCTCACTATGGCGCCGAGCGACTGGGCCTGACGGTCGTGCCCTTCGGTGGCGGACAGACCGAGCGGCAAGTGCAACTGATCGATGATTTTCGACCCGACATCATCATGGTGACGCCGAGCTACATGCTGGCCATCGCCGATGAGTTCGAGCGTCAGGGCATGGACCCGGCGCAGTCGAGTCTGCGCTTGGGCATCTTTGGCGCAGAGCCCTGGACGAATGAGATGCGTCGGGAAATCGAGGCCCGAATGGGGATCGACGCGGTCGACATCTATGGGCTGTCGGAAGTGATGGGACCGGGTGTTGCCAGCGAATGCGTCGAGACCAAGGATGGCCCGACGATCTGGGAGGATCACTTCTTTCCTGAAATCATCGACCCTGTGACCGGCGCGGTGGTGCCCGACGGCGAGCCCGGTGAACTGGTGTTTACTTCGCTGACCAAGGAAGCGCTGCCGATCATCCGCTACCGGACGCGCGATTTGACCCGCCTGCTGCCCGGCACAGCGCGAACCATGCGCCGAATGCAAAAAATCACTGGCAGATCGGACGACATGATGATCATCCGCGGGGTCAATGTGTTTCCTTCGCAAATTGAAGAACTGATCCTCAAGCGTGAGATGCTCGCGCCTCATTACGTCTGCGAACTGGAGAAGGACGGGCCGCTCGATGCGCTCACCGTGCGGGTGGAGCTCAAGCCGCAGGTGGGCAGCGCCGATGCGGCAGGCGAGCAATCATCACTTGAACACGACATCAAAGCCCTGATCGGTGTGAGCTGCAGGGTGAAGATTGAACCGACCGGCGCGATCGAGCGTTCGGTGGGCAAAGCAAAACGAGTTATCGACCGGAGAAAACAATGACTTCAAGCTTCAGGGCAATCCTGCTCGAAAAAAACGGCGACGCCTTCAGCGCCTCGATCAAGGACCTGAGCGATCAGGACCTTGAAACCCATGCAGGCGATGGCGATGTCGTCGTGCAAATTGCCCATTCGACGATCAACTACAAAGACGGTCTGGCGATCGCCAACCGCTCGCCGGTGGTCCGAAAGTGGCCGATGGTGCCGGGGATTGATGGCGCAGGCACGGTTGAATCGAGCGGTTTTGCCGGGATTTCCGCGGGTGATCGCGTGGTGCTCAACGGCTGGGGCGTCGGTGAAAGCCACTGGGGCTGCCTGGGCGGCAAGGCGCGTCTGAAGGGACAGTGGCTGGTGCCGCTGCCCAAGGCACTGTCGACGCGACAAGCAATGGCAATCGGGACGGCCGGCTATACCGCGATGCTTTGCGTGATGGCGCTGGAGTCGCAAGGCGTCAAGCCGGGCGATGGCGAAGTGCTGGTGACCGGTGCAGCCGGCGGTGTGGGCAGCGTGGCCATCGCGCTGCTGTCGGGTCTGGGATACAAGGTGGTTGCCTCGACCGGGCGCGCGTCCGAAGCCGACTATCTCAAGGCACTGGGTGCGAGCGACATCATCGACCGGGCGACCCTGTCGGCACCGGGTAAGCCGCTGCAAAAAGAGCGCTGGGCAGGGGTAGTGGATGCGGTCGGCTCGCACACGCTGGCCAATGCCTGCGCGCAGTCGCGCTACCGTGGCGTGGTCGCTGCCTGCGGACTGGCTCAGGGCATGGATTTCCCGTCGAGCGTGGCGCCCTTCATCCTGCGCGGCGTGCGCCTGATCGGCATCGATTCGGTGATGTGCCCGCAGGCCGAGCGCCGCGTGGCCTGGGAGCGTCTGGCGCGTGATCTCGACCTGTCGAAGCTCGATTCGATGACCACCGAGATCGGTCTGGCCGATGCGATCGCGCAGGCGCCGAAGATTCTGGCGGGCGAAGTCCGCGGAAGACTGGTGGTGGATGTCGCGCGCTAGGAAAATGGCGGCTGAAGGCGAGGCGATCGCCTACCGGATCGCCGCCGCCGATCCGCATGCCCATTTGTTCGAGGTCACCCTGAGCGTCAGGGAACCCGACGCCAATGGGCAGCGCCTGGCGCTGCCGGCATGGATTCCGGGCAGCTACATGATTCGCGAGTTTGCGCGTCATATCGTCTCGATCTCGGCGCGATGCGGCACGCGACCAGTGCGGATCAGCAAAATCGACAAGCACACCTGGCTTGCCGAGGCAGTCTCTGAACCCCTGGTGGTCGAGTACACCGTCTATGCCTGGGATCTGTCAGTCCGGGCGGCCCATCTGGATGCCACACACGGTTTTCTGAATGCGTCGAGCGTTTGCCTGCGGGTGATCGGCCAGGAATCGCGGCCTTGCACGGTCGATCTGCTTGCACCACCCGCGCCGATCGGGCGCGACTGGCAAGTGGCCACCACCCTGCCCGAGGACGGCGCAAAACGACACGGGTTCGGGCGCTATCGGGCCGCCGACTATGACGCGCTGATCGATCATCCGATCGAGATGGGTCGCTTTGCGATTGCTTCGTTTGAGGCCGGTGGCGCCGAGCACGAGATCGCGGTCACCGGTCGAAGCGACGTCGACCTGACTCGACTGACGCGGGATCTCGCACCGCTGTGTGCCGCTCAGGCAGCACTTTTCGAGCCGACCACGCAGCGGGCACCTTTTAATCGTTATCTGTTTCTGACCACCGCGGTTGGCGAGGGATACGGCGGACTCGAGCACCGCGACAGCACCGCCTTGCTGTGCGGGCGCAGCGATTTGCCCTTTGCGGGCATGCGCAGTCAGAGCGAGGGATATCGCAGTTTTCTCGGACTGGCGAGCCATGAGTACTTCCATGCCTGGCACGTCAAACGGATCAAACCGGCGGCCTTCGTTCGCTATGACCTCGATCAGGAGGTCTATACACGGCTGCTCTGGATCTTCGAGGGCTTCACCTCCTACTACGATGACCTGATGCTGGTTCGCAGCGGTCTGATCAGCCAGAACGACTATCTGACGCTGCTCGCCAGGACCATCTCGGGCGTGCTGCGTGGCCCGGGCAGACAGGTTCAGAGTGTCGCCGATTCGAGCTTCGATGCCTGGGTCAAGTACTACCGTCAGGATGAAAACTCACCGAACTCGGTGGTGAGCTATTACGCCAAAGGGGCGCTGGTGGCGCTCGCCATCGACCTCGCAGTGCGGGCTCGAAGCAGGGGCCAGGCGAGTCTCGATGATGCGATGCGACTGCTCTGGCAGCGCCATGGCGTTGGTTTTTATTCGTCGCAGGGCGGCCCCGGGGCTGCGCAAAGCGGCCTGGCCGAAGACGGGTTTGCGTCGGTGCTGCGCGAGGCCACCGGCGTGTCGCTGGGCGCAGCCCTGAATCGATGGGTCGAGGGCACCGACGAGCTGCCGCTGGCAAAGTTGCTGGCGCCTCTGGGGGTAACGCTCAAGCTGGCAGCGCCGGACACCTCGCCCTCGCTGGGCGTGCGTCTTGCGACGCGATCGGGCGATCTGGCGATTGCAAGCGCCTACAGTGGCGGCGCGGCACAGCGATCAGGACTGTCGGCAGGCGATCTGCTGGTTGCCTGCGATGGCCTGCGGGTCGATGAGAAAGCGCTCAAGGGGATGCTGGCGCGCCGCAAGCCCGGTGAGACAGTCGTGCTGCATGCCTTTCGGCGCGACGAGCTGATGCGCTTTGAGGTCAGGCTCGATGCGCCCGCCGCCAGCGAAGCGAGCCTTGCGCCCACAGACGGGCCGAACGCCCTGCGCGAAGACTGGCTGAAAATGGTCAGTCGAAAAGCGCGCGCAGCGCCTCGCCCGGCTCGGACGCGCGCATGAAGGCCTCGCCCACCAGAAAAGCATCGACACCGGCAGCGCGCATCGTCAGGACATCGGCCCGCGACAGGATGCCGCTTTCGGTCACTGGCAGGCGATCGGACGGAATACGACTCAGCTGAGACAGCGTGGTGTCGAGGCTGACTTCGAAGGTGCGCAGATTGCGGTTGTTCACGCCCACCAGCGGCGTGCGCAGCCGCAGGGCACGATCGAGTTCGGCAGCGTCATGGACCTCGACCAGCACATCCATGCCGAGAGAAAGCGCACAAGCCTCCAGATCGGCAAGCCGGGCATCGTCCAGAACCGCGACGATCAGCAGGATGCAGTCGGCTCCCCAACTGCGCGCCTCATAGACCTGATAGGGATCAAAGAGAAAATCCTTGCGCAGAACCGGCAGACTGCAGGCTGCACGCGCCGCCTTGAGAAACGCTGGCGAGCCCTGAAAGAAGGACACGTCGGTGAGCACCGACAGACATGACGCACCGCCCTGCTGATAGGAGGCCGCTATCGCGGCCGGCTCGAAATGCTCGCGCAGCACACCCTTGCTCGGACTGGCCTTTTTCACCTCGGCGATCACTGCCGCGCGGCCCTGCAAGATGGATGAGCGCATCGCCGCTTCAAATCCACGGGGTCGCAGCGGATCGGCTGGATCGGTGAGCGTGGCCTCGGCCTCGCGGCGCACTTGCGCCAGCGGACGCTCGGTGAGCGCCTGAGCGACCTCGACGGCCTTGACCGCCATGATTTTTTGCAGAACGTCGGACATAGCGTCGTGGCTTGATCAGGCGGCAGTGGCAAGGCGCTGGGTGACAGCGACGAATTCATCGAGCTTGGCGCGAGCAGCACCGCTGGCAATCGCCTTGCGGGCCAGAGCGATGCCAGCGGAAATCGACTCGGCGATGTTGGCCGCATAGAGCGCAGCACCCGCATTGAGCACAACGATCTCGCGAGCCGCCCCCGGCGTGTCATCGAGTGCGGCCAGCAGCATCAGCCGCGACTCGGCGGCGTCGGCCACACGAAGCGTGCGGTTGGAGATCATCGACAGGCCGAAATCTTCAGGGTGAATCTCGTACTCACGAATCTCGCCATTTTTCAGTTCGCCGACCATGGTGGCCGCACCCAGCGAAATCTCGTCCATTCCGTCACGGCCGTGCACGACCAGCACATGATCGGCACCTAGCCTTTGCATGACCCGCACCTGAATACCGACCAGATCGGGATGAAAGACACCCATCAAGGTGTTGGGTGCGCCAGCCGGATTGGTGAGCGGCCCGAGAATGTTGAAGATCGTGCGCATGCCGAGCTCGCGGCGCACCGGCGCCACGTTTTTCATGGCCGGATGATGATTGGGTGCAAACATGAAGCCGATGCCGGTCGCTTCGAGGCATCGGGCAACCCTGCCTGAATCGAGCGTGATGTTGGCCCCCAGCGCTTCAAGTACGTCGGCCGCACCCGACTTTGACGACACGCCCCGATTGCCGTGCTTGGCAACACGGGCGCCGGCCGCAGCCGCCACGAACATCGAGGCGGTGGAGATGTTGAAGGTATGCGAGCCGTCGCCGCCGGTGCCGACAATGTCGACAAAGTGCGGCAGCGCAGGCACCTCGACCCGATTGGCGAACTCTCGCATGACTTGCGCTGCCGCCGAGATCTCCCCGATGGTCTCTTTCTTGACCCGCAAACCGGTGAGGATGGCCGCGGTCATGAGCGGCGACATCTCGCCTTTCATAATCATGCGCATCAGCGTGAGCATCTCGTCGTGAAAGATCTCGCGGTGCTCGACGGTTCGCTGGAGGGCTTCCTGGGGCGTTATCGACATGTTGGCGCCATCATTGGCTTGGTGGAGTTGCGGTAAGGAACAGCGCGATCAGGCGCGAAGGAAATTGCGCAGCAGCGCATGCCCGTGTTCGCTCGCGACCGATTCGGGATGGAACTGCACACCCTCGATCGGGAGCGTGCGATGGCGCAGCCCCATGATCTGACCATCGCTGCTGGTGGCGGTGACTTCGAGACACTCGGGCAGTGTGTCGAGCTCGACCACCAGCGAGTGGTAGCGCGCCACCTCGAACTCGGCGGGCAAGTCCCGAAAGACGCCAAGTCGGGTGGTGTGGATGGTGTCGGTCTTACCGTGCATGACCTTGTCGGCCCGCACCACGCGCCCGCCAAAGGCCTGGCCGATCGCCTGATGGCCCAGACAGACGCCAAGCATCGGAATGCGGCCTGCGAAATGCTCGAGCACACCCAAGGACACACCGGCCTCGGTGGGCGTGCAAGGCCCCGGCGAAATGACAATGCGCTCGGGCTTCATCGCATCGATATCAGCGACGCTCAGCGCATCGTTGCGCACAGTGACCACCTGCTCACCGAGCTCGCCGAAGTACTGCACGAGGTTGTAGGTGAAGGAATCGTAGTTATCGATCATCAGCAGCATATAGCGGCGATCTCACTGTCTGAATTGAACACAGTCTCGGCCATCAGCGTCTGATATCCGTTCATGTACTGCCACGCTGATACCGGCAGCCGGCGGTGATGCACGGGCACCGACGGCGTTCGATCAGGCGAGCAAAGCGTCGATTGTCGCCCACAAACTCGCCGTCACAAACAAGCAGGGTTCGCAACTCGGCAACTCGGCAATTGGACAGCCCAATGCCCGCTTGCCGTTCAACGCGACCGCCTGTCCGTCGATCGGCCATGGACTCGGAGGCTTTCGTCGACCGACATACCTTTGCCCCCATCGAATCACGGGTGGCAAAAACCATGGCACGCGCAGGCATCAGGGTCAATCGAATCTTCGCCATCTCGGTCCTGGCGGCAGCTCATACCGGCTGCGGCGGCGTGCAAAACGCCATCGAGGCTGCGGTTGCCAGGCAGGTCGATTCAGCGGCAGCATCGCTGACCAATGCGGCCACGACTGCGGTTGCCTCAGCAGCCAACTCTGCAGCCAACACAATTGCGACCAGTTCGCCTACCGTGTCCGGCAGCGGCGCGGTTGGCACGACCGTCACCAGCAAGGACTTCATCGACAAGGCGATTGCCCTGGTCAATGCCGGACGCAGCATCGCTCGCAAGTGCGGCACGACCGACTATCCGGCAGTCGGTGCGCTCAAATGGCAGTCGCAGACCGAGCAGGCCGCCCTCACTCAGGTCCAGTACCTGCAGCAGAACAACCTCTTTACGCACGACGGCGCAGGCGGGTCGACCGTTGGCAGCCGACTGACCGCGACCGGCTATGTCTGGCAGTCGGTGGGCGAAAACATCGCCGCCGGTTTTCCGGATCTCGAGACGACCGTCAAGGGCTGGTTCGACAGCGAGGGGCATTGCATCAATCTGATGAATGCCGCCTATACAGACCTCGGTATCGCTGGCGTGCTGGGCAACTCGACGAATACCTACAAGACTTATTGGGGCATGGTCCTGGCGCGGCCTCAGTAAGCCGATGGCACACCGTATCCCGCAGATCAGATCTCGCGGGTAAAGCCTTCCTCGACCAGTTCTGCAGCACGCAGGACTGCCCGTGCCTTGGCTTCGGTCTCCTGAAACTCGGCTTGCGGAATGGAATCGAACACCACGCCGGCGGCGGCCTGCACATTGAGGATGCCGTCCTTGAGCACCCCGGTGCGGATCGCGATCGCGACATCCATCTCGCCCGACCAGCTCAGATAGCCGCACGCGCCGCCATAGATGCCGCGCTTGACCGGCTCGAGCTCATCGATGATCTCCATCGCCCGTACCTTGGGCGCGCCAGTGAGCGTGCCGGCAGGAAAGGTCGCGCGCAACACATCGATGGCATCCAGGCCCGGCAACAGAAGCGCCTCGACGTTCGAGACGATGTGCTGAACATGCGAGTACTTCTCGATGACCATCTGGTCGGTGACCTTGACACTGCCGATCTGGGCGATGCGCCCGAGATCGTTGCGGGCGAGATCGATCAGCATCAGATGTTCGGCGCGCTCCTTGGGATCGGCGAGCAGTTCGGTGGCGAGCGCCGCATCTTCGGCGGGCGTGAGGCCGCGCTTGCGGGTGCCGGCGAGCGGGCGAATCGTGATGCGCTTGTCGGGGACCTTCGCAGCCGAGCCGGCAGCCTCGAGCTTCGGTGACTCAACCGTCTCCTGACGGACCAGGATTTCAGGCGATGCGCCGATCACCTGAAATCCATCGAAGTCGTAGTAGTACATGTAGGGCGACGGGTTGATCGAGCGCAGCGCCCGATACAACGACAGCGGCGAATGCGGGAAGGGCTTGCGCAGACACTGCCCGACCTGCACCTGCATGACATCGCCTGCCACGATGTATTCCTTGGCGCGCGCGACCGCCGCAAGATAGTCGTCGCGGGCAAACTCGCGACGGATCTCGCCGGCTGGCAAAGGCGCGTCTTCCGGCTCGATCGCAGGCTGGGCCAGGCGTGCCTGCAATTCGCGCAGGCGACGGCGGGCCAGCGCATAGGCATCGGGCACCGACGGATCGGCATACACGATCAGATAGAGCTTGCCGCGCAGGTTATCGACAATGGCGAGTTCATCGACCAGCAGCATCAGGATATCGGGCGTGCCGATCGGGTCGGGCTTGACCGAGGGCCCCAGACGCGGCTCGATGAAGCGCACCGCGTCATAGCCGAAATAGCCGGCCAGACCACCGCAAAAGCGTGGCAGTCCGGGACGCAGCGCCACCCGGAACCGCGCCTGGAATTGCCGCACGAACTCGAGCGGATCGCCGCGGGAGGTCTCGATGACCTGATTGTCGCGGAGCACCTCGATCGCATCGCCCTGGGCGCGCAGCAGCGTTCGGGACGGCAATCCGATGAAAGAGTAGCGACCGAAACGCTCGCCTCCCACCACCGACTCAAGCAGGAAACTGTTGGCACGCCGCTGGCGGTCGATCAGCTTCACATAGAGCGACAGGGGCGTGTCGAGGTCGGCCAGGCACTCGACCAGCAGCGGAATCCGGTTATAGCCCTGCGCGGCGAGCGCGCGAAATTCGATTTCGGTCATGAATGCCAGCAAGCTCAGTCGGACAGATCGATGTGTTGGGCTGCACTGAGCAGCGAATCGAAGACCGCGTCGACATCGAGCGTGCGCACATCGCGACCTTCGTTGTAGCCATAGGGAACCGCGAAGACCGGCATGCCTGCTGCCCGCGCGGCCAGCGCGTCGTTCAGGGAGTCGCCGATGGCGACGATTTCAGGCGGGTCGATCTCAAAGCGCTGCGCCACATGAAGCATCGGCATCGGGTCGGGCTTGCGCTGAGGCAAGGCATCGCCGCCCACGATCAGCTCGAAGGCCTGCGCCAGACCGAAGCGCTCAAGCAGAGGGTCGGCAAACGACTGCGGCTTGTTGGTCACACAGGCCAGTCGCAGACCCTTGGCGCGCATCGCGGCCACTCCCTCGACGACGCCATCGTAAGGACGCGAATGACGGCCGTTCTCGACCTGGTAGTGGCGCATGAAGGCATCGTGGCCCCTGGTGTGCAGATCGTGATCGACCCGCGCGTCGAGCGAGCCACCGAGCGCGCGATGCACCAGAACCTCGACACCCTTGCCGATGTAGGACGCCACCGTGGCTTGCGGCAAGGGCTCCCGGCCAAGCTCAATCATCATCAGATTGGTGGCTGCGGCCAGATCGGCAGCAGTATCGAGCAAGGTGCCATCGAGATCGAGGATGACCGCACGGGCACTCACCCGTGATGTTTTCATGATGGTCATTTCGTGCCTCCCGCATCGCGCAGACGGTTCATGACGCCGCGATAGCCGCCGCCCGGATCGGGGGCACCGAACACTGCCGAACCTGCCACAAAGGTATCGGCACCGGCGGCCGCGATCTCACCGATGTTGTCGACTTTCACGCCGCCATCGACCTCGAGCCAGATCGGCTGGCCGCCCTGCGCCATATGCCGGTCGATGCGCTCGCGCACCGCGCGCAGCTTGGGCAGCGCCGACGCGATGAAACTCTGGCCACCGAACCCCGGGTTGACCGACATCAGCAGGATGATGTCCAGGCGATCCATGACATGGTCGAGAAAATGCAGCGGTGTGGCGGGATTGAACACCAGACCGGCCTTGCAGCCGGCATCGCGGATTGCCTGCAGCGAGCGGTCTATGTGCGATGAAGCTTCGGGATGGAAGGTAATGAGGTTGGCGCCGGCCTTGGCGAAATCGAGGGCCAGGCGATCGACCGGCGCGACCATGAGATGGACGTCGATCGGGATCGTGACATGCGGTCGGATCGCGGCGCAGACCATCGGGCCGATAGTGAGGTTGGGCACGTAATGGTTGTCCATCACGTCGAAATGGATGAGATCGGCACCGGCATCCTGTACCGCACGGACCTCTTCGCCGAGTCGGGCAAAGTCGGCAGACAGAATACTGGGAGCAATTCGCAGGGGGCGCGTCATGATTTCCGGATGATTCACTAGAATGCGTCGGTTGATAAAGGAAATGCTTTGGATACCGAAAACAAGTATGACATCCGCGTCGCATCGCAGTGCCGCTACCTCGGCGACCAGTCGGACCCGCAAACAGGCGTCTACGCCTTCGCTTACACCATCACGATCACCAATACCGGCGCGGTGCCGTCGCAGCTCATCAGCCGCCACTGGGTGATCGAGGACAGCAACGGCCACACACAGGAAGTCAATGGTCTGGGTGTCGTCGGACACCAGCCGCTGATCCGGCCCGGTCAGTCTTTCGAGTATTCAAGCGGCAGCCAGCTTGAAACCCCTTCGGGGCGGATGCATGGCGCCTACTTTTTTGTCGCCGAAGACGGCACCCGCTTTGAAGCGCCGATACCGGCTTTCGAGCTCTCGATGCCGCGCACCCTGCACTGAAATTGCCACCCGAGCGCCGCCTGCGCATTGCTTTGGGTGTGGCTACTTGCCACGCATCGTCCACCAGACGATCAGCAGCACCAGCGACACCACCAGCCCTGCCTCGAGATAAATCACCCACATGATTCGGTCCTCGCAAGTCGGCGCCATTATCGCCTGTGTGATGGCGATGGCGGTTGGCTGCACCACGCCGCCCGGCACGGCGCCGTCCCCAGGCCGCCCGGGAGCGCTTGCGCAGCCGGCTGCGCCCACCGCCCCGACCCCGACCGCGCAGGCCGCCTTGCCAGTCGCGCCGCGCGCCTTGCCGGGCTGGGCAGGCGACGACCTCGATGGCCTGGCGGCTGCCATCAGCCGCCAATGCGCCATGCGCGTGCCACCCGGCAGCTGGCCGAATCTGTGTACCGAATTCAGTGCCTTGCCACAGGCCAAAGCGGGCGCCAATGGCGGCCCGAACGCCGGGATGAATGGCGGCCGACCGGCGCCGGTCGCATTGCGCCGCTGGCTTGAGACGCGCTTTGCGGCCTGGCCGCTGCGCGATGCCAGCGGCGGCGCCGAGGGGCTTTTGACCGGCTATTACGAGCCCCAGCTCAGCGGCAGCCGCAAGCGCGAGTCGAGTCAGCAAACGCCGCTCTATTCGCGGCCTGCTGACCTGCTCACCATCGACCTGGCCGAGGTCGAGCCGCGGCTAGCGGGCATGCGCTTGCGCGGACGGCTGCAGGGACAGCGGGTCGTGCCTTTTTACAGTCGCGCCGACATCGAAACGAAAGGCCCTCTCACCGGCAATGAACTGCTGTGGGTCGATGACCGTGTCGGCGCGTTCTTTCTGGAGATCCAGGGCTCGGGGCGGGTGACGCTGCGCGACGGTTCGACGGTGAGGGTGGTCTATGCCGATCAGAACGGCCATCCCTATCGGGCCATCGGACGCACCCTGATCGACCGGGGCGCGTTGCGCAGCGACGAGGTGAGTGCACCGACCATCAGAAGCTGGCTGCAGGCCAATCCGGGCCAGGCCGCCGATGTGATGCGCACCAATCCGAGCGTGGTGTTTTTCCGAGAAGCCCCGCCACCGCCGACGCCCGCGCCGGGAGACCCGGAGGCCGGACCTGCGGGCTCGCTCGGCGTGCCGCTCACCGCCTTGAGATCACTGGCAGTCGATCGCTCGAAAGTGGCTCTTGGCAGTCTGGTGTGGCTCGACACGACGCACCCGGTGAGCGGCAAGCCGTTGCAGCGCGCGATGGCGGCGCAAGATACCGGCGGTGCAATCACCGGCGCCATCAGAGCCGATGTTTTCTGGGGCTACGGCGCCGACGCCGAACGGGCTGCCGGCCTGATGCGCTCGCGAGGACGAATGTGGGTGCTGTGGCCGGCTGGCGAAGCACTGCCTGCCACCGGCGATTCAACCCGCTGAACAAGGATTCAGCCGATTGACGCTGCCGGATTGAGGCTTGCGCCAGTCGCGGCAAGGGCCGCGCGACGCAGTTCGATCAGGAGTTCTCTTCGAGCATCTTGGCAAGGCGGTCGGCGGGGATACCTCCCGGCACGCGCTTGCCGTTGTTGAAGAACATGGTCGGCGTGCCGGTCACCTTGAGCTTGCGACCTAGCTCGGCGATCTTGTCGACCGGCGTGGTGCAGGTGCCCTTGTTGTCGGGCACCTTGCCCGAGATCATCAGATCGTTCCAGGCCTTGGCCTTGTCGGACGCGCACCAGGCCTGGCGCACCTTGAGATCGGAATCGGCAGACAGGATCGGCAGCGTGAAGGTGTAGATGGTCACGTCCGGCATGCTGACCAGATCCTTGCGCAGCGTGCGGCAATAGCCGCAGTTGGGGTCCTCGAAGACCGCGATGCGGCGCGTCCCCTTGCCATTGACCTGCTTGATCGCAATGGCCAGCGGAAGATCCTTGAACTGGATGGCGGTGAGCTCGTCGATGCGCTCCTGCGTGAGATTGCGGCTGGTCTTGAGGTCGATGAGCTGCCCCTCGACGAAGGCGTGCATCGCCTTTTCATCGACATAGATCAGATCGGTGTTGACCTGCACTTCCCAGATGCCGGCAACCGGCGAGCGGCGCAGGTTTTCGACCTTGTAGCGGCCCTGCAGCCAGGACTCGACAGCGGCCTTGATCTGCGGCGCCGGATCGGCGTCAGCGGCGGCGGCCATCGGCGGGATGCCACAGAGCATCAGCGCCAGCGCAATGATCGGCACTCGGCGCGAGAAAGACTCGCGAAGGCGCGAAAAACCAGATGAAAAAATCAAAGGCATGATGGTTCCTGAAGCTGCGTATGTGTCTGCGTGGATGTCTGCGTGATTATCTGCGTGATCATGAGACGCGCACGCCCAAGGCTGCTGGCGCGGCGAAGACCCGCCCTGCAGATCATTGCACGGCGCGGGCGACCAACAGGCGCCGTGCCAGCCCCGAACTTGCCACAGCCCGCCAACCGAGATCGCGCAATCCGACGAGCGGCCCCGGCAGCGGCCCGAACGCCCGCTGCAGCGCATCGGTTGTCGTCTGAACCAGCGACACCGCTTCGCGGCGGGCGCGCTCATAGCGTCGCCACAACAATTCATCGGCGAGATCACGATAAAACTCGCGACCCTTGAGCACGTCGAGCATTTGCCTGACATCGCCGAAGCCGATGTTCATGCCCTGCCCAGCCAGCGGATGAATCGCATGTGCGGCGTCGCCGATCAATACCAGCCTGGGCGCAATCAGGCGCGGCACCTTGATCAGACGCAGCGCGAATGAATGGACGGGGGTGATGAGACTCAGATCGCCCAGCATCGCATGGGATTCGCGGGTCACGCGCTCGGCAAGCTGCTCGCCGGTCATCGCCATCAGATCGTCCGCAAGCGCGGTGGGGGCCGACCAGACCATGCTGGTACGCCCCCGATCAGTCGCGGCTTGCGGCAAGGGCAGGAGCGCCAGAACGCCCAGATCCGGGCCGAACCATTGCCAGGCGGTATCGGCATGGGGTCGGCTGGAATCGAAATTGGCGACCACCGCGCGCTGGGGATAGTCAGTCATTCTGGCCTCGATGCCGGCAAGCGAACGCAGCGTGGAGTCGGCACCATCGGCGGCCACCGCCAGCTTCGCGACCACCGAATGGCCGGAGCCCAGGCCTAGCCGGACTCGGCCGGCGGGGCCGGTGCCTTCGCAGTTCATGTCGGTAACCGTGTCGTCGATCGTGACCACGCCCGCAAATCGCAACGCTGCCTCGAGCGTCGTCATGAGCGTGCGGTTCTCGACGATGAAGGCCAGTGCATCGACCTGCCCGCGATAGGCATCGAGGTGCAGTTCCGGGGCGTCGGCCTGCGGTCCGGCATAGACGCGCATGTCATAGACCGGTGCAATGCGTTCGTGAGGCAGTGCGTCCCAGATGCGCAAGCTGCGCAACAGATCGCGGGTACCGGGCGACAGCGCAAACACCCGGCTGTCCCAGTCGTCAGGCCTGGTTGGCGCAGCCGGCGCAGGCCCGACCCAGGCGACCCGCAGGCCCGCCTGTGACATTCCAAGCGCGGCGGCAGCGCCGACCGCACCGCGGCCGGCCACGACAGCATCAAAGGGTCCGCTTGAGCTCATCACGGTCAGGCTTTCAGGAAAGGATGGGCAGGGCGCCGGCTACGCATGGTTTGTCGAGCATACAGGGATCGGCTATGATCGCCGGCTCGTGTCTGGCAAGCGGATGTCGCCTGCCCTGTCGATACGACGTGGCCAAGTAGCTCAGTCGGTAGAGCAGCGGATTGAAAATCCGCGTGTCGGTGGTTCGATTCCGCCCTTGGCCACCATCCCTGTCAACGGCTTGCATGTGATCTATCACGGCAGTCCGTTGTGCTGTGTGTCGCTCCCGTCTGATTGCGCGACCTCAGCGCGGCCGATCACCCTTGACTGTCACCCGGTTGCCATAGCGCCGCTGCGGCCAGTAGTCCCACATGGCTCGGTGCTGTGCACTTCGGTTGTCCCAGAAGGCCACGCTGTTGGGCTGCCAGCGAAAACGGCATTGAAAGAGCGGGTTGGCCGCATGCTCAAAGAGGTAGGCGAGGATCGCGTCACTCTCATCGACCGGAATGCCCTGAATGCCGCGGGTAAAACCCCGATTCACGAAAAGCGCTTTTTTTCCGCTCACCGGATGAGTCCGGATGACCGGATGAGCCGCCCGAGGGTAGGCCGGCTTGTCCTGCACACCGAAATTGGCATACGTGCCGCGATAGTTGAGCTCACCGTCATGCACGGCGACCAGACCATCAAGGTAGGTTTTCATGCGATCTGACAGCGCCTCGTAGGCCGCAAACATGTTGGCAAACAGCGTGTCGCCGCCCTGCTCGGGGCATTCCTTGATGTAAAGGATGCTCCCCAGAGGGGGTTCGTCGTCGCATGAGACGTCCGAATGCCAGCCTTCGCCGTTGGCGCGAGGGCTGTCCTTGTCAGCCATGATGATCATGAGTTCGGGCAAGCCTGGCTCGTGAGGCGCAGCCGGGTGCAAATGCAGCGGGCCGAAGTGGCGGCCAAAACTCAGGTGCTGTGCAGGCGTCATGTGCTGGTCGCGAAAAAAGACCACGCAGTGTGTGACCAGCGCACGCTCGATTTCCTCCAGCTGAACGGAGGTGGGCGCAGCCAGATCCACGCCACCGATCTCAGCCCCGATCACCGGCGTGAGCGGCTCGACAGTGATCGACGTGTAGGGCTGCGTCGCCTCAACCAGATGGCGAATGCGCGGGCCCTTCTTTTTTAATTCAAGACTGTTCGCCAGCATGATTGTCTCCGTTACAAGGATTCAACTCGAGGATACCCGCGGCAGGCCCAGTTCGCCCAGCAAGGCAAGGGTATCGGTCCATTCGCGATCCAGATATCGCTTGGCATCAACATAGCCGCGAAACGCTGCGCGGTTGCCCGATTTCACGACCAGTTCCTGCCATCCCGCCGAGTCGGACACTTTTCGCAGCGCCGCCTCCCAGTAGCGAATCTGGTCGACCGTCACGGCCTGCGGCAGGCAGACCCCGTTGTAGGAAACATAGTCTGCTGCCACCCCTTGTTCGCGCCAGGTCGGCACCTCGGAAAGCCAGCCCCCTGATGCCCTCGCGGGACTGACGACCGCCAGCGCGCGGATTTTTTCGCGATGCGGCTGAATTGCCGGGGCGGTCGCTGAGACGACGTCGATGTGCTCACCCACCAGCGCAGCCATCGAGTCGGCTGACGAGCGAAACGGCACGATCGTCAGTCCCTTGACATCGACGCCGGCCGTGCGAAGCGGCTTGGCGATCGCCAGATGGGTGCTCGATCCGGGCGCTGACGCGACCCCGATACGCAACAGGCCCGGGTCCTGTCTGAGCACATCGACCAGATCCCGCACACGACGATATCGGGACGATGCGTTGACGACGACGAAGGTACTTTCCTCCACGAGGGTCGCGACCGGCGGGAAATCCCGCACGTCCGCTTTGAGCGCGCCGCCGGCAGCAGCGGCAATACTGCCGGTGTGAAAGGTGGTCAGCCAGTGTGCATCGCCACGGTTGCGCATGAGGGTCTGCAGGGCCAGCAGACCGGCTGCACCAGGCTTGTTTTCCACGATGATCGTCTGCCCGTTGAGCAGTCCCATTGTCTCCAGAGCGCGCGCGATCGTTCGGGCATACAGGTCGACTGAGCCGCCTGGTGAGACGCCCAGTGTCCAGGTGATGGGTCGTGTCGGCTTCCAATCGGCGCGCGCGGGTGTTGGCAGAATCAATGCTGCCGCAGCAGCGCTCGATGCGATCAGGCTTCGTCGTCGGGTCTGACTGATTGCGTGCTTCGTGCAGTTTGAGATCACAGCTGCTCCAGGGTGGCCCTTTTCGCTGCAAATTTCAGGCAGCGCTGACGGGCAGGATGAAAACGCTGTTCGAACGATAAACCGATTGCGCGGAGCACGCGTTCCAATTCTTTCCGGCTTGCCGCCTCGGCCGGGCAGGGCACCGATCCTGCGAGACAGGATCATAGAAGAGTCACTGACGCCACCAATGTCTCATCTATGATCACTCGTAAAGATAAAACCGGTTTATAGATTGCACATTGAACACTACAATGACCATTCTATGAGGCTCTCAAAATGCCCAACAAGCTGACGCCCGACGAGGCCGTACCGACCCTGGTGCAGGAGCGATTGACCCTGTGGGGCCGGTGCATCCGTGCCCAGCGGCTGTCGCAGCGGATCACTTCGCCCGCTCTCGCGCAGCGCATGAGCATCTCGCGAGCCACGCTGCAGCGCCTCGAACGCGGCGACCCCGGCGCATCGGCCGCCAACTACCTGCGCGCGTTCTTCGTGCTGGGGCTCCTGGATGAGCTCGCGCCCTCCCCGTCAAAGACGCTCTTGACCGAGCCCGGGGTGCGTCGTGTGGTGCACGCACGCAGCAGCATGCTGGACGACGATGAGTTCTGAGCGGATCTTCGTCTAGCTGCAACGCCCCGATTCGGGCGCATGGGTCACGATCGGGCGCTACCAGGCCGCGACCGGTGCCGACGGCTCGACCACTGGCGAGTTCCGCTATGCGCCAAGCTATGTCGAGGCCGGCCACACCTGGGCCATCGACCCGGTCGGCCTGCCCTTCCATCCGGACAGGCGCTGGCATGCGCCCCGATACGGCGGACTCCACGACGTGCTGCGAGATGCCTGCCCGGATTCATGGGGGCAGGCAGTGCTGCAGAGGGAGCACAAGTTGCCCGCCGGCACACCGCCCGTGCGATACCTCATGCTCGCAGGCAACGACCAGCGCTGGGGCGCGCTTGCGGTCGGGACCTCGAAGACGCCTTCGGTGACCTCCTTGAGCAAGCCGAGGCTCGCCCAACTCGACGCGCTGTCGAGAGAGCTGCGCGCGATGGCCGAAGGCCGGCCAGCCATCGTCGGCACCTTGCGCAGGCGGCTCGTTCATACACCGAGTCTAGGCGGCGCTCGACCCAAGACCACCGTCCGCGACGACGAGGGACGGTCATGGCTGGTGAAACCACGGCTCGGTTCCGATACTGCGGATGTGCCGCGGCTCGAGCACGCCACCCGTCTCTGGGGCACGGCGTGCGGGTTGAGTTTCGCGCAGACGGTGCTGCACTCAGGAGACGAGTTCAGCGCGGTACGCGTGTTGCGCTTCGACCGGGACGGCGAACGGCGCCTGATGTGCGTGAGTGCAGCCACACTGCTGCAGACCGAGTACCCCGGAGGCGGTCCCGGGGAGATGTCACGCTGGAGCTATCCGCGCCTGGCGGAAGAACTGCAGCGCATCGGAGCGCCCCCGGAGGACCGGGTAGAGCTTTTCGGGCGGATGGTGTTCAACGCCGTCTGTGGCAACGACGACGACCACGTGCGCAACCATGCGGTGGTCTACCGGGCGCAGGAGGGGCGATGGCGGCTCGCGCCAGCCTACGATGCAGTACCCAACACGGCGGAGATGCCCGCGCAACTGGCGATGCAGTTGAGCGCAGGCCGCTTCGATATCAGCCGTGAATCAGTCCTGGCGGACTCGGCTCGCTTTGGGTTCGCCAATCGGGACAAGGCAGAACACCATCTGAATGAACTGCTGACTCGGATCGAGGTGGCATTCGATACCGAGGAAACGGTGCTCGACCCAGACTGGAAAGGGGCGCTTCGCGCACGCGCGGTCGCAGTGCTCCGCAAGCTGCGCATCAGGCCGGCTTGACCTGCACCGACGCTTTGGTCAGCGCCTTTCGCAGGGCCTGCACGAAGGGCACAGCCGTCGGCTTGTCGCCGTGAATACACACCGTGTCGGCCTGCACCTTGACCGTGGTGCCATCGACCGCCACCACCGTGCCCTGGCCGACCATGCTCAACACTTGCGCCACCGATTCGGACTCATCGGTGATGAGGGCATCGGGCCGGGTGCGCGGCGTCAAGCTGCCGTCGGGCATATAGCGGCGGTCGGCAAACACCTCGCAGCGCACGGTCAGACCCGCCTCGCGTGCCAGCGCCTCCATGATGCTGCCGGCGAGCACGTAAATCTGCACCTCATCGCCCAGCGCCTTGACCGCTCGAACCAGACCGCGTGACAGCGCCGCGTCCTTGGCCGCCATGTTGTAGAGCGCGCCATGCGCCTTGAGATGGTGCAGTCGCCCGCCGGCCGCCTCAGCAAAGGCCCGTACGGCGCCGGCCTGATACAGCGCCATCTGATAGACCTCTTCTTCGGTGACCTGCATGCTGCGCCGGCCGAAGCCCTGGAGATCGGGCAGGCCGGGGTGGGCGCCAATGGCCACACCATGCTTCAGGGCCAGACCGACGGTGGCGGCGATTGTGCCCGGATCGCCTGCATGAAACCCGCAGGCGATGTTCGCAGACGTGATCCATGGCATCAGGGCCGCGTCATTGCCCATCTGCCAGGCGCCAAAGCTTTCGCCCATGTCGGCGTTGAGATCGATTGATTGAACGGTCATTGCGGCCTGCCTTCTTCAGAAGAGAGAGTGTCTTGCACCGGGTCGGACGGGTCGCCGCACGCTTGCCGAACGGCGCGCAGGCGCAGGTCGAACTCACGGACCTGTTGCTGTGCCAGGCGGTCGGCCTCATCCAGGCCGATGAGATGCAGACGGACCCGACAGCCCGCGCCAGCCTGCGCCAGCAGTGGCGCGGCCGCACTGGCGACTTCGAGCACACGAGGATAGCCGCCGGTGGTCTGGTGCTCCGCCAGCAGGATCACCGGCTCACCGGCAGGTGGCAACTGCACCGTGCCGACACTCACCGGCTCGCTGGCCAGTTGCGGCAAGGCTCGGGTGTCGAGCGGCTGGCCATGCAGGCGCAGCCCCTGTCGGTTGCTCTGGGAACCGACGGTCCAGGTCTGGCCCAGCAAGGCGTCGCGCGCCTGGCTCGACAAGGCGCCGAAATGGCGGCCGGCCAGCACCGGCAGTTCGATGATCGGCCATCCCCGAGGCAGTGGGTCGGCAATCAGCCAAGCCGGCCATGCGCGCCGAGACAAGGCCGGCGCCGTGCCAAGGACCTTTTCGGCGCGTTGCCGCGCCATTGACTCAGCCTCATCAACCAGCGCAAGTCGGTCGCCTGCCAGCAATCGACCAGGCCCGAGGTTTGCAGCCAGATGCGCGCTGCGACTGCCCAGCACCTGCGCCAGCGAGAGCCCACCTGCCACCGCGAGCCAGCTGCGCCAGCCCAACTCCGGGACCTGCCATCGCAGCACGCCTCCTGCGGCGACAAACACCGGGCGATGGGTGGGCAAGGGCACGCCTCTATCGCTGGCATTGGCCTTCGCACCGGCCTTGGTGTCGCGCCGGATGATGCGGTGCTGCGCCCCGACGCAAGCGATCCAGGCATCACAATGAAACCGCAGCTCAGGGCCCGGCCCGGTCATCTCCAGCACCGCCTCATCGCCGCCATTTCCGACCAGGGCATTGGCCAAGGCCATCGCATCGCGATCCATCGCCCCGCCACGCGACAGTGCCATCGCAGCCTGGCCGGGACGCCCTCCATCCTGCACGCTGTCGAGCAGCCCGGGTTTGATCACCTCGATGACCGAGGCCCCCGCTTGCACGCGACTCATCTCTGAGCCCAGAGCCGCTCAAACTCGGCTTTGTCGATGGCCTCGAAACGGATCGTGTCGCCCTCGGTCATGAGCGCAGGCGGCGACCGACCGGGATCGAAAAGGCGCAAGGGGCAGCGGCCGATCAGGTGCCAGCCACCTGCCGTGGGGCTCGGATAAATCGCAGACTGCAGGCCTGCGATGGCAATACCGCCTTCCGGCACACGGGGGCGAGGCACGGTTCTGCGATCGAGTTTGAGTCGCGGATCCAGACCGCCAAGATAGGCAAATCCGGGCATGAAACCGACCACCTCGGCGGTGTAAGGTCGGGCGCTGTGCAGTTGTACGACCTCGGCGCTCGTCAGGCCGGTGGCTGCAGCCACCTCCTCCAGATCGGGCGCCATCGATGAGTCGTAGCAGGCTGGAAACACCACCTCACGACCGGCGGGCGCCTCCCAGTCAAGCGCCTTCGGTGCAATCTGCGCAAGCCAGCTGATCGCCTCGGCACGGTGTTTCGCACGGTGCTCAAAGGCAGCGCCCGTGGCCAGCCGAAGGGCAAGCGTGCGTACGCCTGCGACCACCTCGATCGCGAAAGCTTCGGGCGATTCGCGCAAGCGCGCGGCCAGAGCACGGGCGGCGGTATTCGCCTTGACATGAGTGCCCCAGTCGACCATGACCCACGCGTCGCCGCAGGCCTGCACCTGAACGCGCTGCGCTGCCGCAGGGATGGCGAGGCGCGCCGTACGGGGCCGTGGGGATGCGGGCGAATCGGGTTGACCTGAGTCGGAAACGGAGCGGTTCATGGCCGATGAAATCGAGGTCACCGGTGTCAGTGACAGGCAGTGGCGGCAGCGCAAGTATGGCCCACGCGCCGCCGGCCTGCCGCCCTGATCTTGCGCTTACCAGCCCGACTCGCGCTCCGGTGTCGAGCCGATCTTGTGGATCGACAGGTCGGCGCCGTTGAATTCCTCTTCGGGGTCAAGACGCAGGCCGACCGTGGCCTTCAAGGTTCCGTAGACGATGCCGCCTCCCACGAGCGCAACGGCGATCCCCAGCAAAGTTCCGACCACCTGCGAGCCCAGGGCAACGCCGCCGATGCCGCCCAGCGCCTTCGAACCGAAGATGCCCGCCGCAATGCCGCCCCACGCACCGCACAGCCCATGCAGCGGCCAGACGCCGAGCACGTCATCGATGCGCCATCGGTTCTGCGTCAGCGTGAACATCCAGGTGAACAGCGCGCCGGCAATTGCGCCGGTGGCCAGCGCGCCGATCGGATGCATGACATCCGACCCTGCGCACACCGCCACCAGGCCGGCCAGCGGGCCGTTGTGCACGAAGCCCGGATCGTTGCGCCCGGCAATGAGGGCCGCGATGATGCCGCCGGCCATCGCCATCAGCGAGTTGACCGCCACCAGGCCGCTGATTTTTTCGATGGTCTGCGCGCTCATCACGTTGAAGCCGAACCAGCCGACGGTCAGCACCCATGCGCCGAGCGCAAGAAACGGGATGTTCGATGGCGGATGGGCTGCAGCAATCCGACCGTCCTTGTGATAACGCCCTGCGCGTGCGCCAAGCAGGAGCACCGCGACCAGTCCGATCCATCCGCCGACCGCGTGGACCACCACCGAGCCGGCGAAGTCGTGGAACTCTTCACCGAACATCGACTTCAGCCAGGCATTGACGCCGAATGCCCCGTTCCAGGCGATTCCTTCAAAAAAGGGATACACGAAACCGACCAGCATGAAGGTCGCGATCAGCTGCGGATTGAAGCGTGCCCGCTCGGCAATGCCACCCGAGACGATCGCCGGTATCGCAGCCGCAAAAGTCAGCAGAAAAAAGAACTTCGTCAGGTCATAGCCGCTCTTCGAGGCGAGTGCTTCGGCGCCGGTGAAGAAATGGATGCCGTAAGCAACCCCGTATCCGACAAAGAAGTAGGCGACGGTGGAAACCGCAAAGTCCACGAGGATCTTCATCAGGGCGTTGACCTGATTTTTCTTGCGAACGGTTCCCAGTTCAAGGAACGCAAATCCGGCGTGCATTGCCAGGACCATCACCGCGCCCAGCAAAATAAACAGCACGTCGCTGCTCTGTTTTAGTGCTTCCATTGTCTCCCCCAAGCTTGACCGCACCAATCAAGCACGAAATGTGCCCTCCTCGAGAGCGAGTTGCTCAAAGGCACCGCACAGCGCTTGATTAACAGGGGAAAAAACCGCGATGACGGGCAGGCGGCCACGCATTGCCAGGCCTCGAGAACGACGATTTCTTGCACCATATCGAGGCAGATTCGGCGGATGGTCGGGTTTGCGCACCAAAAATCATCACACCCTTGCGTCAACGGTTAGAGATCCGACAAGGCTGATCCAGTACACTCGATGCACACCCGACCAATCGGGGTTCGACCAAAAAGTCGTGTCAAGACAAGGAGACTTCCAGATGCAACGCAGAAACGCGCTTCGCGCGATTGCCGCAGCTGCAGCCGCCGCGAGCCTGCCGGCAGCACATGCCCAGAGCAAGTGGCCCGCACGTGAAATCACGCTGATCAACCCGAACGCCGCCGGAGCGTCTACCGACCTCACCGCCCGCATCATCGCGCAGGCCCTTGAGAAACGCCTGCAGGGCACAGTGATCGTCAAGAACGTCGTGGGCGGGGCAGGTGCATTAGGCGCCAGCACGCTGGCCAGCGCTGCACCCGACGGCTACACCATGGGCATGGCCGCCATCTCCAGCCACATCACCGTGCCTGCTGCCATGGAGGTGAAGTACAACGCCTGGGACGGCTTTGACATCATCGGCCAGGTGGCGGAGCTGCGCTACGGCATTGCCGTCGGCGAGGGTTCCTCGATCAAGTCGATTGAAGACCTGGTCGCTGAGGGCAAGAAGCGACTGGTGACCTATGGCTCGAACAACATCACCAACGTCGTCGCGATGTTTCAGCTGGCCAAGATCACTGGCGCGCGCTTTCGCTGGGTTGTCTTCAGTGGTGGTCTCGAGGCGGTGAGCCAATGCGTGGGCGGCCACGTGGACGCGGTGATCCAGACCGTGGCCGAAATGCGCCCGCAGATCGATGCCGGCAAACTGCGCTTTCTGGCGGCAGCCGGCCCGGCACGCTGGCCCGATTATCCGGATGTGAAGAACCTCAAGGAATTGGGCTACAACGCCATGACCCGCGGCCCCTTCGGCTACGCCTATCCGGTCGGCGTCGACCCGGCGATCAAGAGCCGCGTGGATGCTGCGCTGGCCGACTGCATGAAAGACGCCTCCGTGACCGATCAGATTGCCAAGCTGGGCATCGAGCCAGTCTGGCGCAGCGGCCTCGACTACAAGGCCTACCTCAAAAGCATTGAGACCGACTTGATGCCGATCCTGCTTGAAACCGGTATGGCCAAGAAGCGCTGATGGCTCAGGACGCGGATCAGGGCGCTGCGGTAACCCTGCCCGGCAAGACGCGAGCCGGTCAGGGCACCCGACTGGCAACGCTTGCCTTGCTTGCCACGGCGCTGGTCGGGCTCTGGCAGGCATGGGGGCTGGAGCGCTGGGCGATTGATGGCCCGGGTGCCGGCCTGTGGCCGATGGTGGTGGCCAGTGTGTGCGTAGCCCTGGCGCTGATCGTGCTGATCTGGCCCGGCCCTGCAGGCGCGACAGAGGAAGGCGACACCGACACGATCGACACGCGGGAACTGGCGCGCACGCGATCCACCTTCAACCTGTATTGCCTCGCACTGATTGTGCTGGCTGTGGGTGCTGCTTACGGCGGATTTGTGATGACCTCGCTGGCGGTCTCGATCCTGCTGGTGCGCTTTGCGGAGGGCCGATCGTGGGGCGCCGCCCTGCTCTATGGCGTCAGCGCCGCCCTGATCGGCCTGGTGTGTTTTGCCTGGCTGCTGCGTGTCGATCTGCCCACCGGCCCCATCGAACGCGCTTTCCTTTCGCTTGTGCGCTGAGCGACCGCTGGCATGGACGCGCTGCTCAACGGCTTTTCGATCGTACTGACCGGCGAGAACCTGCTCTACTGCTTCATCGGGGCATTCCTCGGCACGGTCGTCGGCATTCTCCCGGGTCTGGGGCCGCTCACCACCATCGCCATTCTGTTGCCGATCACATTCAAGATGGATGTGACCTCGGCGATCATCATGCTCTCGGGCATCTACTACGGCGTGGCCTACGGTGGGACGGTCACCTCGGTCCTGATGCGCATTCCGGGCGAGGCGTCCTCGGTGGTCACCTGCCTCGATGGCTACGAGATGGCGCGCAAGGGCAGGGCCGGTTCGGCACTGTTCATCGCAGCCGTGGGCTCATTTGTAGCCGGCACGCTGGGTGTGATCGCCATCAGCTTTCTGTCGCCGCCGCTGGCCAAGATGGTGCTGGCCTTCGGACCTTCCGAATACGCCATGATGATGCTGGCGGGCCTCTCAATGGTCACCTACATGTCAGGCGGCTCGCTGCCCCGGGCATTGCTGATGGCCGCGTTCGGTCTGTTGCTGGGCACCATCGGGCTGGATCCGATGAACATGACGCCGCGCCTGAACTTCGACATTCTCACGCTGGCCGATGGGGTCAATCTGGTGCCGCTTGCCATCGGCCTGTTTGGCCTGTCCGAGGTGCTGTTCATGGCGCGTCGGGATGAAAGCGAACTGAAAATCCTGACGCCACCCAAAGGGATGGCGGCTTTTTTGCCGACCGCCGAGGAGGCTCGCCGATCGGTCGGCCCGGTGGGCCGGGGCACGGTTCTGGGGTTTCTGGTCGGGGTGCTGCCCGGCGGCGGCGCGGTGATCGCGTCGTTTCTGTCGTATGCGGTAGAGCGCAAGTTGTCACGCCACCCGGAAGAATTCGGCAAGGGTGCGGTAGAAGGTCTGGCCGGACCCGAAGCCGCCAATAACGCCGGGACCACCGGCGCCTTCGTGCCGCTTCTTTGCATGGGCATTCCTGCCAATGCGATTACTGCGCTGCTGCTTGGCGCTTTCATGATTCACGGCGTCGCGCCGGGCCCGCAAATCCTGGAGCGCGCACCCGAGGTGTTCTGGGGGGTCGTGGCCAGCATGTATATCGGCAACATCATGCTGCTGGTGCTGAACCTGCCGCTGATCGGCATGTTCGTGAAGATCCTCGACATTCCAAGGGTCTATCTGACGCCAATGATCCTGCTGGTGTGCCTGATCGGCGTGTATTCAAACAGCGGCAACCCGGCCGATGTCGTGGTGGCGGTGGTCTTCGGATTCGTGGGTTACTACCTGCGCCGACACGGTTTCGACCTGGGCATTGTCATCCTGGCTTATGTGCTGGGGCCGATTTTTGAACGCTCGGTGCGTCAGGCGCTGTCGATCTCCGATGGCGACCCGATGATCTTTCTTCACAGCAAGCTGTCGGTTGGCTTTGCGCTGGCTGCGGCGGTTATCCTGATTGCTGGTTTATGGCCCAAACGCGCGGCCCTGCCCAAAGGCTGATTCGGTCCAGGGCGCCAGCCGATCGCAGCAGAGCACTTGCGCCGCGTCGGCCGATCGGGCTCGATTCAGCCGACTCGCGCAAGTGCCTCAGCGCGGTGCCATGCGAATGGCGCCGTCCAGACGGATGCACTGGCCATTGAAATAAGAATTGCGTGCCAGTTCCATCGCCAGACTCGCAAACTCTTCGGGCTTGCCCAGACGCTTGGGGAAAGGCACCGAGGCACTCAGGCTGTTGAGGACCTGCGGCGTGGCGCCCATCATCAGTGGCGTGGCAAAGATGCCCGGCATGATCGAATTGACGCGGATACCGATGTCCGAAAAATCGCGGGCCATCGGCAGCACCAGACCGTTGACGCCGGCTTTGGCCGAGGCATAGATCACCTGACCGATCTGACCGTCCTGCGCAGCCACCGAGGCGGTCAGCGTGATGCTGCCGCGCTCGCCATCTTCAAGCGGCGCCAGTGTGGCCATGCCCTCGGCCGACAACGAGGCCAGGCGATAGCTCGCGACCAGCACGCCCTGCACGCCGGCCTCGTAATCGGTGGTGGACAGCCGCTTGAGACTGCCGGACGCCTTGTCGAAAGCCAGGGTCTTGCCGCGGCGCGAGGTCATCGCGCAGTGCACGAGAATGCGCTCCTGGCCATGCGCGGCGCGGGCCTTTGCAAAGCCTTCGATCACGCTTTCTTCGCTGTTGATGTCGACCCGGCAGAACAGGCCACCGATGGCCTGCGCGACTTCTGCGCCGCGGGCTTCGTTCACATCAAAGATCGCCACTTTGACGCCGGCTGCGGCCAGCGCCTGCGCGGTGGCCTGGCCCAGACCCGACGCACCGCCGGTCACGACTGCGGGGGTTGATGCATCAACTTTCATTGCTTTGTCTCCTGCCCTGTGAGTTCTGGAAATACCGCTGAAAACCTGTCGATCGGCGAATGCGCCGATGACGGCTGAGTCGATTCTATCGTGGCGACCCGAGGCACCTTCCCGAATTCGAACCGCTTCGGTTTTGCAGCATGGCGAACCGACGGTAAGGTCGCGTACCTGACCATGTCAGACTGACACCCGAACAACCGCCCACCAGGAGACGACGATGACCCTGCGTCGCAAGGCCTGCATTGCAGGCGCCTACGAGCACCCCACCCGAAAGGCACCCGACAAGACCGTCGCACAACTGCATGCCGAGTGCGCCCGCGGCGCGCTCGCTGACGCCGGTCTCACCATGGCCGATGTCGACGGTTATTTCTGTGCGGGCGATGCGCCTGGCATGGGTGCAGTCAACATGCTTGATTACCTCGGGCTGATCAACGTGCGCTATGTCGACTCGACCGAAACCGGCGGCTCGTCCTATCTGCTGCATGTTGCCCATGCCGCCGCCGCGATCGCCGCAGGCAAATGCAATGTCGCGCTGATTACCCTGGCCGGCCGGCCGCGCAGCGAGGGCTCGAGCGGTGTCGCACCCCGTGCGGTGGTCCCCAATGTGCCGGATGCACCCTGGGAGTCGCTCTACAACCCGGTCACGGTCAACATGTATGCGCTGGTCGCCGCGCGCCACATGCATCAGTTCGGCACCACCTCCGAGCAGCTCGCCTGGATCAAGGTCGCAGCCGCCGCCCACGCCCAGCACAATCCGCACGCGATGCTGCGCGATCCGGTCACGGTGCAGGAAGTGCTCAACTCACCGATGATTTCCGATCCGCTGCACAAGCTCGACTGCTGCGTGGTCAGCGACGGCGGCGGTGCACTGGTGGTCACGCGACCCGAGATCGCACGGTCCTTGAAGCGCCCGGTCATCAACCTGCTGGGCGCAGGCGAAGCCGTCAAAGGCCAGCTCGGCGGACAGGTCGATCTGAGCTGGTCGGCCGCAGCACTGTCTGGCCCCAAGGCCTTCGAAGAAGCCGGCGTCACACCCGCCGACATTCAATACGCTTCGATCTACGACAGCTTCACGATCACCGTCCTGATGCAGCTCGAAGACCTGGGCTTTTGCGCGAAAGGCCAGGGCGGCAAATTTGTTGCCGACGGCAACCTGATTTCGGGTGTCGGCAAGCTGCCCTTCAATACCGACGGCGGCGGCCTGTGCAACAACCATCCGGCCAATCGCGGCGGCATCACCAAGGTGATCGAAGCGGTGCGTCAGCTGCGCGGCGAAGCCCATGCCAAGGTGCAGGTGCCGAATTGCACGCTGGCACTGGCGCAGGGCATCGGCGGATTGCTGGGCTCGCGCCACGGTTCCGGAACCCTGATCCTCGAGAGGGCATGACCATGAGCACGATGAGCCAGGACCGCCCGCTGGGCGCAAGCATTACCGATGCCGCGACCGGGCCCTTCTGGGCCGCGGCCAAAGAAGGCGTGCTGAAGTTTCGACGCTGTACCGCGTGCGCCAAACCCAACTGGTACCCGCGCGCGGTCTGCCCCTATTGCTTTGGCGACACCGACTGGGAAGCCAGCGAGGGCACCGGCGAGATCTACAGCGTGAGCGTGACGCGCCGGGCAGGCCCCATCCCTTATGCGATCGCCTATGTCAGGCTCGATGAGGGCGTGACCATGCTGACCAACATCACCGATTGCGACCTCGATGCCCTGAAAATCGGTCAGCGTGTGAAGCTGGTGTTCAAACCCACCGAAGACGGCAACCACCTGCCGATGTTCACGCCGGTTTGAGTCGCAGCGAGGGAAATCGCCCTCGCGCCTGTCGGGCACGGTTAACATCGTGCCCTTCTCACGCGGGAGGCGAACATGGCCCTGAGTAATCGTCGCGGTTTGATCATCGGTGGCGCTGCTGCGGCGGTGGCCGCTGGTGGCTATTTCACCTGGACATCGCGTCAGCCTAAGCCCACAGCCAGCAAACCGATGGTGCGCCTGGGCAACGGCACAGACGGCCCGAAAGGCATGGCCTGGGTACCCGGTGGCGAATTCCTGATGGGCAGCGATCACAAGCTCGCTCAGCCCAATGAGCGGCCCACGCACCGGGTGACTGTGACCGGCTTCTGGATGGACACCACGCATGTCACCAACGACCAGTTTGCCGAATTCATCAAAGCCACCGCCTATCGAACGACCGCCGAAAAGGCACCCGACTGGGAGACCCTGAAGGTGCAGTTGCCACCCGGCACACCACGGCCTCCGGCATCGGCGCTGGTGCCGGGCGCCATGGTCTTCACCGGCACCAGCCGGCCGGTCAGGCTCGATGACTACTCGCAGTGGTGGGCCTATGTGCCCGGCGCCAACTGGCAGCATCCCTTCGGCCCGGACAGCAACATCACCGGCAAGGGCGACCATCCGGTCGTGCAGGTGAGTTATGACGACGCGCTGGCGTATGCCAAGTGGGCCGGCAAGCGACTGCCGACCGAAGCCGAATGGGAATTTGCTGCGCGAGGGGGCCTCGATCAGGCGACTTATGCCTGGGGCGATCAGTTCGAACCCGAAGGCAAGATGCTGGCCAATATCTGGGATGTGAAGGCCAAGCCTTTCCCGGTGATCAGCGCCAAGGCAGGCGGCGCCACCGGCACCACGCCGGTCGCCACCTTTCCGCAAAACGGCTATGGCCTCTTCGACATGACCGGCAATGCCTGGCAATGGGTGGCCGACTGGTATCGCGCCGATTACTTCACGCAACAGGCAAGCAGTGCCGGCAAGCAAGCGATCGCCAATCCGCAGGGGCCACAGGATGCCTTCGATCCGGCCGACCCGGGCGTGCCGCCGAACGCACCCAAACGCGTGATTCGCGGCGGATCGTTCCTGTGCAACGAGGACTACTGCATGTCGTATCGACCGAGTGCCCGGCGTGGCACCGACCCCTATAACCCGATGTCGCACATCGGATTTCGGCTGGCCAAATCAGCCTGAAGTCGGCCTGAATACCGCAGATTCACGGCAGGCGATCGAGCACGTTTAACCGCGTCTCAGACCGCGATGTCGTCGACTGCTCTCGACTTGTCGAGTCCGTTCAGGCAGCTGATGTCGCCTTGCGCCATCTTGGCCTTCATCAGGCCGATATTGACCGCCACCTCGGCTTCCGAATAGAACTGCCTGTGGTGCAGGTGGTAAAGGAGGCAGGCGTGCTTGACGTTGCGCAGTTTGATGCCGCGTTTGAGCAGCCGCCACTCGATATCGGTGTCCTCGCCGATCCCGGCCCTCACATAGTCCTCGTCAAAGCCGTTGAGCTCGAGAAGATGGGTTTTCAGGATGCCCCAGTTGCAGCCCCAGATGGCTGATGCGCGAGGCTTCTTCTGAAGCCACGGCAGATAGAGTGCGCACTCGATTTTCTTTGAGCCCGACAACACGACATCGAGCAGCGAGGGCGGGTTAGCGCAGGCCCCTTCGAGCAGCCTGCGGCTGATCGAGTCCGACAGCATCACGCGACGGCCATGCAGCGCCACGCCCGGGGCCGCATGGCGTCGATACGACTCGATGAAGCGAGGATGGGGAATACAGTCGCCGTCGATGAAAACGATGAAGTCGCCCTGCGACGCACGGATGCCCTGGTTCAGCACCCTGTTCTTTTGAAAACCCTCATCGGGCTGCGACACATGCCGGATGACAAACTTCGCCCGGTTGTGCCAGCTGACCACGCAATCGCTGATCGATGTGTCCTGATCGTCTTCGCACACGATGACTTCAAAGTCGGTATCGGTCTGCCGATTGAAAGCCTCAAGAATCAGCTCGAGGTTGTCGCGCTTCTTGTAGACCGACACCAATACCGACAGGGACAGGCTCATGATCCGACCGATTTCAACAGGAAACAAAGCAGTGATTCACAAATGATTACACGAACGGGAGTCGCTTCAGAACCGATCCGATTTCTTGCAATTTATTCCGATCAGTCACACGCTCGGCTGCCACCCAACAGACTTGGCCGGTGCCTCGCACTGGCCGCCATAAGGAATTGAGCAATGAGTGATCCGAGGGTTTGCGTTGTAACCGGTTCATCAGCCGGTATCGGTGCGGCGACCGCCCGCCTGTTTGCGAGCAAAGGCTGGCGCGTGGTGATCAACTATTCGCGCGACCCGGCTCCGGCCCAGGAAGTGGCCGACGCCTGTCAGGCACTGGGCGCCGAAGCCATGATGGTCAAGTGCAATGTCGCCAGCGACGAGGCTTGCCGGGCGCTGGCGGATGAAGTCGAAAAGCGCTGGGGCCGGGTCGACGTGCTGGTCAACAATGCCGGCACCACGCGCTTTGTCGATATCAAGAATCTCGATGGTCTGTCGGCCGAAGACTTCCATTCGATCTACGACGTCAATGTGATCGGCGCCTATCAGATGACCCGCGCGCTGCTGCCGATGCTCAAGCGCCATCCTGTGACCGGGGTGGTCAATGTGTCGTCGATTGCATCGATGATGGGTACCGGCTCATCGATCGCCTACATGGCATCGAAGGGCGCGCTCAACGCAATGACCTTCGGACTGGCGCGCGCGCTGGGCCCGGACGTGCGGGTCAATGCGATTGCGCCCGGCCTGGTCGATTCGGCCTGGCTGCGCACCGGACTGGGTGCCGAGCGTTTCGATGCGTCTGTGAAATCCTACAAGTCCCGCTCTGCCCTGGCCCAGGTCATCGACCCGGAAGACATTGCCAGGACCGCCTGGTATCTGGGCGTGGAAGCGACCAAGACCACGGGTGAAGTCCTGCTGGTCGATGCCGGCTTGCGAATCACCCGGGCCTGACGATCGCCCGCGGCGGCGGACGAGCGGCGCCGACCGCGCCAAAAAAAAGAGGGCGCCTCAGCTCAGGCTGGCGGCGCCCTCTTGCTGATCAGCCGAGCCGATCAGCCCTTTTTGGCGTGAGCCGTGCACCAGCCGCCAGCGGCCACCAGCTTGCCGGCAAACAGCGGGCAGCCGCCCGAGGCATCGCCTGCCTTGCCTTGATAGAGCGCGCAGTTGCTGCACAGGGCGCCAGCCTTGTATTTCGGATCTTTGGAGGTGGCCGCCTTTTCCTTGTAGCCAAGGCTGGTGGCGATCGCATCGGATTCCTTGACCATGGCAGGCTGGGCCCTGGCTGCCGTGCCAGCAGCAAGCGCAGCGCAACCCAGGCTGAACTGAACAACAAATTCACGACGTGATGACATGGACGAACTCCAGCGATGAGTGAGCCAGTCGGCCCGGGGAGCGGGATTATAGGCGCGCAGAATCGTTTCAGGCGAGCCGGCCAGCCTGGAAGTCGGCCACCGCCTGGCGGATCTGGTCGGTGGTATTCATCACGAAGGGGCCGTACTGGACGATCGGCTCGCGCAGGGGCTCACCGGCAATCAGCAGCGCACGCGCATCGTTGCTTGCCCGGATCGCCACCCCGTCGGCCTCGGCTGCATTGGCCAGAATCGCCATGCGCCCGGCGGGCACGGCCGTGCCTTCAATGTCGATCGCACCACGATAGACATAGACGAAGGCATTGCGCGAAGCCGGCAAAGACTGCGTGAACAGACTGCCTGCGGGCATCTCGAGATCGAGATAAAGCGGCTCGGTGCCGGCGCGCACAACCGCGCCATCGATGCCGTGGCTGCACCCGGCGATCACGACCACCCGCACGCCTGCCTCGGTCTGAAAACCCGGCAGGTCGGTGGCAGTGAAATCGCGGTACCAGGGCGGGCGCATCTTGTCGGCAGCCGGCAGGTTGAGCCAGAGCTGAAAGCCCTCCATCAGGCCGTCCTGCTGCTCGGGCAATTCGGAATGAATCACACCACGCCCGGCAGTCATCCATTGCACGCCGCCGTTTTCAATCAGCCCTTCATTGCCGGCACTGTCGCGATGACGCATACGGCCTTCGATCATGAAGGTGACCGTCTCGAATCCGCGGTGTGGATGATCGGGGAACCCGGCAAGGTAATCGTCGGGGTTGTCGCTGTGAAAGGCATCGAGCATCAGGAAGGGATCGAGCCGGCGCTGCAGCGACTGGGTCAGCACCCGGTCGAGTTTGACGCCGGCCCCGTCAGAGGTCGGCTGACCTGCGACCAGACGCTCGACTCGACGCGGCAGGGCGAGCGTTTCGTACCGGTCAATCGCGGGTAAAGGAGAAGCGGAAGCAGCATTCATGGCGTGGTGTCCTGCGGATGGGGCGTCTGTGGTGGGGCCCTCGTCGTGGGGCGTCATTCGTCAGCTGGAAGGTTAGCAGGCAGACCCAAGACCACGAGGTCCTGCCGATCATCCGCCCCAATCGCCGCCGGGTGAGGTCACGCTGACGCCTAACAGCTGATTTGGCGTTCAATTGACAAGCAGTATCGTATCTGCGACGACACAGTTATATTTCGGCTGGAAAAGGGGAGCTTTCGCAATGCAACTTTCAGTTAGTTTCGGCGCCCTGGCGCTCATCCTGGGGCTGTTCGCGGCAGGCGCCCAGGCGCAACCGGGCTCAGTGACCAGCTCAGTGACCAGCGCAGGTGCCCCCGGCGCAACAGCAGGCAGCGGGCACCTCGAACGCATCAAGGCGAGCGGCACCCTGCGCGTGTGCATCTGGCCCGATTACTACGGCATCTCATTTCGCAACCCCAAGAACGGGGAACTCTCGGGAATCGACGAAGTACTGTCGGCCCAGTTTGCCCGCGAACTCGGTGTCAAACCGGTCTATGTGGACACCACCTTTGCGACCTTCACCGACGAGCTGCTCGCCGACCGTTGCGACATCGCGATGTTCGGCGTGGGTATCACGCCCTCACGCGCTGCCCTGGTGAAGTTCTCCCAGCCCTATCTGCGCAGCGACATCTACGCGGTCACCACGAAAACTCATCCGTCGATCAAGTCCTGGGACGATATCGACAAACCGGGACGCGTCGTCGCAGTACAGGCCGGCACCTTCATGGAGCCGGTCATGAAAGCCAACCTGAAGCAGGCCGAACTGATGTTGGTCAAGCTGCCCAACACCCGTGAACGCGAAGTGCAGTCCGGGCGCGCCGATGTCTTCATGACCGACTATCCCTACAGCCGCCGGGTGCTCGACAACGCCGACTGGGCTCGCGTCATTCCCCCTGATCGTCAGGTCAGCCTGGTCTCCTACGCCTATGCAGTCGCCCCGGGGGATGACGCCTGGCTCGCCCGCATCGACAAGTTCGTGGCCGACATCAAGCGTGACGGGCGCCTGATGAACGCCGCCAAGGCCTTCAAGCTGGAACCGATCGTCATTACCCAGTGACCGACAAGCACCGTCAACCTGCGGAACGCGCCAGCCGCCTCGAGCGGCTGATCGTGTGGGCCGGCATCCTGTGCGCCGTGGTGATCATCGGCGCTACGCTCTCGCACAGCCTGCAGCTGCGCGAACAGATGCGTCACGACGCACAGGATCGCGTGAAGACGGTCTCCCGGATCCTGACCCAGGAGGTCAACCGCAGCCTGATGCGAACCCGGGGGCTGCTGGAACAGGTCGATGAAATGACTGGTGGCTTGATGGCGACCGGATCAGTCGACTTCAGCGCGAAGCTCGATGCGATGACCCGCCAGCATTTCCTGCTGCGCGAGGTGGCGATCGTCGACCGTGATGGCCGAATCGTCGCGTCTTCCAACCCCCGCAGCATCGGTATCGATGTCTCGAACTACGACTTTGCAGCAACCGAAGCCCGCCAGCGCCTGTTTATCGGGCAACCCAAGGCCGGCCGCAGCTTTTCACGCAATGCACCAGGGCTCGAAGGCCAGGATCATGTCGTCGACGGCTTCATCACGGTGTCGCGCCCACTGGGCGGCAATTCTGCAAGCGGTCTGCTCGCGGTGGCCGTCATCGGAACCGACAGCCTGATCGGTGATCTGCGCTTCATGGCGTCGATGGAGTCGGACGTGCTGACCCTCTATCGCTATGACGGCAAGCCGCTGGCGACCAGCGACGCAGGCGCGACGCACGATCAACGATCACATCCGATCTTCAACGACTTTCTGCCGAATCGCGAGACCGGCAACTTCACCCACACCGCCCCGGACGGTAGCGGCTGGCTCGCCCATTTCGCGACGACGGCCGAGTTCCCGGTCGTGGTCGAAGTCAGGTTGCCGCAGTCGCTGATTGCAGCCCGCTGGCACACAGAGCTGATCGCGCCGCTGTCGATCCTGGCCGCCTCGCTGACCATGTTGTTCATCTTCACCCGAACCGCGCGGCGGGCCCTGCGCCAGCGCGCCCTCTCGCAGGAAGAGTCTTCCAGCCAGGCACAGCGCCTGCGCAATATTCTCGATTCGGCGGCTGACGCGATCATCACGGTGGATGTCAAGAGCATCGTGATCGAGTACAACCGCGCGGCCGAACAGGTGTTTCGCATACCGGCCGATGAGGCGATTGGCCGGCATGCCTCGGCGCTGCTCGCGGCGGGTGAGGCTGCCGGTTATCAGGCGCTCCTCGACTATTACCTGCGTACCGGCATGGCCCCGGTCTTTGCAGATGGCCAGAAGATCAACACCCGGCGCCGTGACGGCACGCACATGGTGCTGTCTTATGCCATCAGCGAAGTCACCATCAAGGACGAGCGGCTGCTGACCTGCATCTTTCGGGACATCACCCACGAACAGCAGGCCAACGAGCGATTCAGAACGCTGTTTCAGCGTTCGGGCCAGCCGACCCTGCTGTTCAAGGATGGCGGACTCATCGACTGCAATCAGGCCGCGGTCAAGCTGTTCGGCACCGAGGCCAGGGGAGCATTGCTTGGCCTGCGGATCGAGGATCTTGCAGTCAAGGAGATGAACGGGCTGCGACTGGTCGACGAACTCGACAAGGTCAAGGAGATCGCCCGCAAGCTCGGCGCCTGCCGCATGAACTGGGCGGCAAGCAGGCTCGACGGACGCGAGGTCCCACTCGAGATCACCATGACGCCGATCTATCTGGACAATGCCGAAGCCATGCTGCTGACATGCTCGGACATCACCGAGCGGCAACGCTACGAGGACGGCCTGCGTCAGGCGCGCGACGCCGCCGAAGGCGCCGCGAAAGCCAAGTCACGCTTCCTCGCGGTCATGAGCCATGAATTGCGCACGCCGATGACCGGCATCCTGGGGATGATCGAGCTGCTGGGAGAAACCTCTCTGCCTGCAGTGCAGCATCGCCAGGTCGAGATCCTCGACAAATCGGCCAAATCGCTGATGACGGTGCTCAATGACATTCTCGATTACTCGAAGATCGAGACCGGTCGCCTCGAGCTCGAACAGATCGATTTCGATCCGGCGCAAATCGTTCGCGAGGTGATCGACGCGCTCGGTCATGCCGCGAATCGGCGCCAGAACACCCTGACGGCGCAGTGGGGTGATACCCCGCTGCCGCTTTTGCATGGCGATCCGACACGGGTCAAGCAGGTGCTCTTCAACCTGGTCGGCAATGCGGTCAAGTTCACCGAACAAGGTTCGATCGTGGTTCATCTGGCGGTGCAACCGCCCCGGAAAGACGGTCAGGTAGCGCTTCGAATCGAGGTCCGCGACACTGGCATCGGCATCGCGCCACAGGTGCAGCAGACCCTTTTTCAGCCCTTCCAGCAGGCCGACACCTCGACCACGAGACGCTTCGGGGGAACCGGCCTGGGGCTGGCAATCTGCCGGCATCTGGTCGACGCGATGCATGGCAAGATCAGCGTCGAAAGCGACGTCGGCAAGGGCTCGGTCTTTCGCGTCGAGCTCGACCTTGCCCTGGCTAAAGGCGTAGTGGCAAGCGGCCCCAAACCCCGCGCCTCGGATGCGGAAGTGCGGCTGCGCAGCCTGCGCATCCTGGTCGCCGAAGACAACCCGACCAATCGACTGCTGATCGAGACCCGCCTGCGCCGCGCCGGGCACCAGCTCGAGCTGGTCGATGACGGACAGCAGGCGCTCGAGGCGGCATCGACCGGTGATTTCGATCTGATCCTGATGGACATGCAGATGCCGGTGCTCGACGGCATGGGCGCGACCCGCGCGATCCGCGCGCTGCCCGATGCCAAACGCAACCGGATTCCGATCATCGCCCTGACAGCCGATGCCCTGCCCGAGTTGCGCGATGAGTACATGGCCAGCGGGCTGGACGACTATCAGACCAAACCGATCGACTGGATCGAGCTCGATGCGGCCATCCTTCGCAACCTGCCCTGGGCGGCAGCGGATGCGCCCGCAGCCCAGGCGCCCTTATCGATGGCTGAGCACAGTCATCAGCACGCCCAGGAGCCTGTGAAAGCGCAGACCCGCGAGGACGCCGCC
>CANKWX010000037.1 GCA_947487165.1 Burkholderiales bacterium | reverse complement strand
CGGCCCTGCCAGTTGTCTTCGGGCAAGGCGTCGGACACCACCGGCACATAGATGAAGTCGCGCAACTCGGCGGCCCATTGCTGGCACAGCTCGTGGTGATAGAGGTCCTGGGGTCGACGCCCGCCCCAATAGAGCGTCATCGGTCGCCGGATATCCTTGTGGATTGCCTGCTCAACGATGGCCTTGATCGGCGCGAAGCCGGTACCACTGGCCAGCAGCACGATCGGCGTGTCGGCGTCTTCCCGCAAAAAGAAAGTGCCCATCGGCCCTTCAAAGCGCAGGATGTCGCGCTCCTTGACCGCAGGCTCGCTCACACCGAACAGCGCATCGGTAAAGCGCCCACCCGGCATATGACGGATGTGCAATTCGATCTGCTCGGCGGTATGCGGTGCGCTGGCCATTGAATAGCTGCGGCGGGTGCCGTCCTTGAGGATCAGCTCGACATACTGACCGGCGAGATACTGGAGCCGTTCATTGGCCGGCAACTGCAGCCGCATCACCGCCACATCGGGCGCCGCACGCTCGATCGAGGCGATCCGGCAGGGCATTTTGCGAATCGGAATATCGCCGGCTGCCGCGATCACCCGCGCTTCGATCACCAGGTCTTCGCAGGCCTGCGCACAGCACAACAAGGCGAAACCCTGAGCGGCTTCATCGTTGCGCAGCGCATTGGCCTGATGCGGCCCCTGCTCGACTCGACCTTCAGTCACCTTCGCCTTGCACGAGCCGCAGGCGCCGTTCTTGCAGCCATAGGGCAGCACGATGCCCTGGCGCAGACCGGCCTCGAGCACCGACTCGTCGGCGTCGGCCGAAAACTGCCTGCCACTGGGCGTGAGCGTGATGTTGAAGGGCATCTCGTAGAATCGGCGGGTGAAAAAACGATTGATCAAACAGAGCAGGCCGCATTATGGCTCACTGCCCCGACGCTTCCGGCGTGCGCGTCTGGTGCTGCTGGGCTGCGGCGATGTGGGTCTGCGCTTTGTCAGGATGTATGGCGATCGGTTGCACATCATCGGCGTGGTGCGTCGCGCTGAGGCGCTCGATGCGGTACGGGCGGCAGGCGCCACGCCGCTGCGCATCGACCTCGACGACCTGCGCGCAAGTCGCCGACTGCGCGGCCTGGCGCCCTATGTGCTGCACAGCGCGCCACCGCCTTCAACCGGCAAGGGCGATCCGCGAACCAAGCACGCGCTGCAGGCGATGCCGCAAGCCACGGCATGGGTCTATCTGAGCACGACCGGCGTCTATGGCGACTGCGGCGGGGCGCGGTTCAATGAGACGCGGGCGGTCGCGCCGCGCAACGAGCGCGCCCTCAGGCGGGTCGCTGCCGAAACGCAGCTGCGCCGGCGTGCCGCAACCGGTGCAGCGCGGGTCAATGTGCTCAGAGTGCCCGGCATCTATGCTGGCGATCGGCTGCCGGTCGAGCGCCTGCAGCGCGGCACACCGGCGCTGATCGACGCCGACGATGTCTATACCAACCATATCCATGCCGATGACCTGGCGCGCATTGCGTTTGCCGCACTGTGGCGCGGTCGCTCGCAAAGGGTGATTCACGCGGTCGACGACAGCGACATGAAGATGGGCGAGTATTTCGAGGCGGTGGCGCAGGCTTTCGGCTTGCCTTCGCCGCCGCGCCTGCCGCGCGAGCAGTTGCGCGAGGCGGTCTCGCCGATGCTGCTGAGCTTCATGTCGGAGTCGCGTCGCCTCGACAATCGCAGACTCAAACGCGAGTTGCGGGTGCGGTTGCGTTTTCCGCAGGTCGCCGATTTTCTGAAAACCGTCGGGCAAGACCCAGGCTGAGGACGGCTGGCCGAGGCGATATCGACCGTGATATTCTCGAAGGCTGCATAAAAGTTTGCCGCTGCTTTGTCGCGCAGCGCGGGCGATCACTATTGCCGATGTAGCTCAGTTGGTAGAGCAGCGCATTCGTAATGCGAAGGTCGGGGGTTCGACTCCTCTCATCGGCACCAGCAAGCAAGCGGCTTTCGGCGTGCATCGTCGATCAGGCATTCCCTGACACAGCAACCCATGCAAGACACACCAGAACTCCGCCCCGGCCAGTCGATTGAACTGCTGAAGGCACTGCATATCCTCACGCGCGACGGCCGGCTCAACCAGGACAGCCGGCGAAAACTGAAGCAGGTTTATCACCTGTATCAATTCATCGAGCCCTTGCTGCAGCAGATCAGGCAGGAGCAAGGCCACATCAGACTCGTGGATTGCGGAGCAGGAAAGTCCTATCTCGGCTTCATTCTGTATGACCTCTTCTTCAAATCGCTCGCGCCCGGCTCGCAGGTCGTGGGCATCGAACCCCGCCATGAGCTGGTGCTCAAATCCCGGGAGCTTGCTGCACAGCTCGGCTTCGATGCCATGTCCTTCCTTGACCTGCGGGTCGATCAGGCCCTGTCGAGCGTGGCCAGCCCCGGCCTGATCGCCGGGGCGGACATCGTCACAGCCCTGCATGCCTGCGACACCGCCACCGACGACGCCATCCGGTTCGCGCTGTCGGCAAGCGCACGCTTCATCGTGCTGGCGCCGTGTTGCCAGGCGGAAGTCGCAGCCGTGCTGCGCAAGAACAAGACGCCGTCCCAGTCCGGCGAGCCGCTGGCGGCAATCTGGCGCCACCCACTGCACACCCGCGAATTCGGCAGCCACATCACCAATGTGCTGCGCTGCCTGCAACTCGAATCGCACGGCTATCAGGTGACTGTCACCGAACTGGTGGGCTGGGAGCATTCGATGAAGAACGAGCTCATCATCGCCAGCCGCAACAAGGATGTGCCGCGCCGGCAAGCTGCCGAAAAAATCGATGCGCTTCTCGGTGAACTCGGGCTGACGTCCCTGCAGGAGCGCTTTTTCACCGGCCTGGACCGCAGCAGCAGCCCATCGCAATCGGCGCCTGCAGCATGACTCTGGAGAAAATCCTTCACAGCCAGGGCTTTGGCAGCCGCAAGCAGTGCCGCCAGCTCATCTGGAATGAGCAAGTCAGCGTGGCGGGACGCCTGATCACCGATGCCGATGAAGACCTGCCCTGCGACGGCCTGATCTTCAGTGTTAACGGCAAAGAATGGACGTATCGCCAGCACCTTTACATCGCCTTGCACAAGCCTCCTGATTACGAGTGTTCGCGCAAGCCCAGCCACCATCCCGGCATCCTCAGCCTGCTGCCGCAGGAATACCTCAACCGTAATACCCAGCCGGTCGGTCGCCTCGACCATGACACCACCGGCCTGCTGCTGCTGTCCGATGACGGCGCCTTCATTCATGCCCAGTCCTCGCCGAAGCGGCATGTTCAAAAAATCTATGAAGCCACCGTCTTCGAGGCGGTAACACCGCAACTGATCGCACAATTGCAGGAAGGCGTGAAGCTCATCGACGAGGACAAGCCCATCGCCGCGCAGGTGCGCATGCTGGACACGCATCTGCTCGAACTCAGCATCGACCAGGGCAAGTACCACCAGGTGAAGCGGATGCTGGCCGCGGCGGGCAATCACTGCGTCTCACTGCGCCGCAGCGCGATCGGCAAGCTCACACTTGATTCGCTGGGCCTGCCCATGGGCCAATGGTGTCATCTGGATCCGGGGCAACTGGCCCAACTCGTCTGAGTTCACCCTGCCCCGCTTGCCACGGATTACACTGGACGGCATCGGCGCAGCACGCCACCGACAAGCACAGCACCCACGAGACCCACGAGAGGGGAGACACTCATGACCGACTTCGACCTGATTATCCGCGGCGGGACCGTCCATGACGGCCTTGGCAGCGAGCCGCGTATCACCGACATCGCCGTGAAAGACGGCCGCATCGCCGCCATCGGCGAGATCAGCGGCACGGCCGGCGAAGAGCTCGATGCCAAGGGTCTGCTGGTGACCCCGGGCTTTGTCGACGTTCACACCCACTTCGACGGTCAGGCCACCTGGGAGCATCGGCTTGCGCCCTCGTCCGGCCACGGCGTGACCTCGGTGGTCATGGGCAATTGCGGCGTCGGTTTCGCGCCTTGCAAGCCTGATCAGCGCGAGATCCTGGTCAAGCTCATGGAAGGCGTGGAAGACGTGCCCGAAGTGGTCATGATCGAAGGCCTGCCCTGGAACTGGGAAACCTTCCCAGAGTATCTCGATGCACTGGATGCTCGCCAGTTCGACATTGACATTGCCGCGCAACTGCCCCACTCGGCATTGCGGGTTTATGTGATGGGCGAGCGCGCCGCCACCCAGGAGCCGCCCACTGCACAGGACCTGGCCGCAATGCGCCGGCTCACCACCGAAGCCATCAAGGCCGGCGCATTAGGCGTGACCACCTCACGCAACATGCTGCACAGAACCAAGGCCGGCGAACTCGCCCCCAGCCTCTTTTCAGAAGAAGACGAACTCGGCGCACTCGCCGAAGGCCTGAAGGATGCCGGCAGCGGCGTCTTCCAGATCATCCCGGCACCGATGGGCGATGCCGACCATGAGTTCGGGGTGATGCGACGCATTGCCGAGCGCTGCGGCCAGCCGCTGTCGTATTCGCTGATCCAGATGCCGGCAGGCGACCCGGACGCCTGGCGCAAGTCGCTGACTGCCCTGTCGCAAGCCACCAAGGACGGACTACTGATGCGCGCCCAGATCGCGCCGCGCCCGGTCGGCATGCTCTACGGACTGGAGCTGAGCTTTCACCCGTTTGCCTATCACCCGAGCTACAAGGCGATCAGCCGCCTGCCGCTTGTGCAGCGCCTGGAGCGAATGAAAGACCCGGTTTTCCGCGAACAGTTGCTCAGCGAGCAGCCCGAGGACACCAACCCGGTCAACATCAAGACCGTGCGCGCCTTTCAGTACTGCTATGCCTGGGAGACCGAAGCGAATTACGAGCCGCAGATCGCCGATCGCATCGATCGCCTGGCGGCTGCCGCCGGAAAATCTGTCGAGGAGTTTTCCTATGACCTGCTGATCGCCAATGACGGCAAGTCGATCTTCTATCAGCCTGGCGCCAACTATCGCGATGGCAACCTGAAGGCTGTGCGCGAAATGCTTGAGCATCCCGACACGGTCGTGGGCCTGGCCGACGGCGGGGCGCACTACGGGATGATCTGCGACGCGAGCTTCCCGACCTATTACCTGGCCCGCTGGGCACGCGATGCCGAAGCCGCCCAGCGCATCGCGCTGCCCAAGGCGATTGCCGCACTCACCAGCGAGCCGGCAGCGCTTGCCGGCCTGAACGATCGCGGTCGCATCGCGATTGGCCACAAGGCCGACTTCAACCTGATCGACTTTGATCGGCTGAATGTGCGTGTGCCCACCGTCGAGCATGATTTGCCGGCGGGCGGTCGCCGACTGCATCAGCGAGCCGATGGTTATGTGGCCACCATCGTCTCGGGCACGGTCACCTATCGCAACGGACAAGCGACCGGCGCGCTGCCCGGCAGGCTGGTGCGTGGGCAGCAGTCGGCTCCTCAGGCAGCCCTTTCAAAGACATAAGGCTCGAGCGTCGCCTGCGCCGTGCTGCGCAGGGCATGCCACTGGCCCGGGCCGCCGTAATAGGCCAGGCTGCCCGGCTCGGCATTGCCCTCGCCGTTGTAATACGACAGGCAATCGCGCAGCGCGCGAGTGTTCAGATCGGCATCGCGGCAATGCTGCGCGTAAGCAAGCTCCGGATCCTTGCGGACATCCACCACCCCCACACCGCGTTCGCGCATCGTCTTGAGCATCCAGACGACATAGTCGGTATGCGCCTCGACGCCGAGGGTGAAGTTGAACTGACCGCCGCCGCCCTGCGGGCCGGACATGATGAACAGGTTGGGAAAGCCCTCGCTGTGCATGCCGAGGAAGGTCTTCACACCCTCGGTCTGCCACTTCTCGCGCAGCGTGCGTCCGCCGCGACCGGTGATCATGTTGAAGGTCGAGGTCGCCATCCATTGAAAGCCGGTCGCATAGATCAGGACATCGAGCGGATATTCGGTGCCGTCGTGCACCACGCCCCGCTCGTTGATGCGACTCACCCCGAGCGGTGCGGTATCCACCAGCGTCACATGCGGCAGGTTGAAGGTCGGCAAAAATTCATCGTGAAAGGTCGGTCGCTTGCAGCCGTAGGGGTAATAGGGCTTGAGCGCGGCCGCGGTTTTCGGGTCTTTGACGATCGCCGCCACCCGCGCCCGGATCTGCTCCATGATCCGGAAATTGGTGTCGAGCTGCTTGGCGATCATCTCCTGCGGCGTGAGCGCGCGCTCGTACTGTTTGCGCTCCTTGAAGTCGGACACCTTGCCTGACAGGAAATCATCATTGCCCTGCAGCGCGGTGCGCCCCGACGAGATCATCGCCAGCCGGTCGCGGCGCGCCCTCGCCCAGCCCGGCTCCTTCGACCAGGTCTCGATCTCCTGCGCCGTGGTGGCCCGCTGATCGCGCACGTCGATGGTCGACGGCGTGCGCTGAAAGACGGTCAGATGCTTGACCACCTTCGCTATCTCGGGGATGACCTGTACCGCGGTGGCGCCGGTGCCGATGATGCCCACGCGCTTGCCTTCGAGATCGACGGTGTAATCCCAACGCGAGGTGTGAAAGGACTTGCCCGCGAAGGTCTCCATGCCCTCGATGCGCGCGAGCTTGGGCGTGGTCAGGATGCCGTTGGCCAGCACGACGAAGCGAGCCCGCATGCGGTCGCCCCGGTCGGTCACCACCGTCCAGCGTTGAGAGGTCTCGTCCCAGTTGGTCTGCTCGACCGTCGTGTGAAAGAGGCAATGGTCGTAAAAACCGAAACGCTGCGCCATGCTCTGGCAGTACTCGAGAATCTCGAAACCCGAGGCGAATTTCATCGTCGGGAAGTAGCCCATCTCCTCGAGCAGCGGCAGATAGCTGTAGGCCTCGACATCACAGGCAATCCCGGGATAGCGGTTCCAGTACCAGGTACCGCCGACATCGCCACCCTTCTCGCAAAAGCGCACGTCGCCAAAGCCCGCCTCGCGCAGCTTGTACCAGAGCAGCAGTGCGGCAAACCCTGCGCCGATGACCACGATGTCGCACTCGTCGGTCAGGGCATCGCGCTGCACCGGAGGGGCCGAATAGACATCCTCGAGGTAGCGCGCGAATTCGCCTTCCATCGCCATGTAGTCGGCCGCACCGCGCCTTGATTCCTTGAATTCGCGATAACGCGCCTGCTCATCGGCGTTGAAGACCGCACCAACCGGCGCATCGGGCAGCACCTTGAGCGACTCATCAGAAATCGCCGAATAGCCCTTGCCGGCGATCCGGTCAGTGGCCTTGGCGGCGCGTGTTGTGAAGACCTTGAAGCCGGTGGCCTGGTCGATACGAATCGGTGCGGTCATGATCGTTTGTCCCCTGTGTCGCGTCTGATGATTGCGGACAGGCCTCGATCGGGCCTGCCTCATTGACCAACAGGATCGCCGGTAAGGGGGGCGCCGGCAAGTCGCGCGTTCAGCGAGGCGTGCGGGGGGCCTGCGAGGCGGTGGGCATCGACCGGGCCGCGCCGGCAGACAGGTCTCCGGCAGACAGGTCGCCGGAAATCAGGTTGACCGATGACCCGGGAGAGCGCCCGGGCGGCTGGCTCGCGGGCTTGGACGAGACCAGTGCGCCGAAGGTCTGCATGGAGGCTGACGAGGGCAATGGGCGCTTATCGGCGCTCTGGCCCGATACCGGGGCGCTCACGCCACTGAACGCAGTGAATTCCGGGCCGGCACGGCACGGCGAGATCAGGGCGATCGACACCAGCAGCATGGCGCTTGCAGGAAGGAATCGCTGCGATCGGGGCAGCGGTCGCGACAGGAGGAAATGCATGAGGTCACCTCGGTCTGGGCAGGCGGCGAGGCGATCTCTTTGGGCCGCCTTCGCATCAAACCAGACCTTAGGCGAGCGCGGCCGCCGCAGGGGTGACGAATATCACCGATCCCTGCCATTGCGCTGCCGGCTGATCAGACCGGCAGGCCGATCAGCCCGATGACGCTCGGGCCTGCTGGGCAGACAGCCCCAGCAGCAGTCCGATCGCTCCGGCGTAAAAAACAATGTTGACCTGATGCGCCAGCGTCACTTGCGTGAGCCCGCTGATGCAGGTCGCCATCACCACCGCAAGGCCCGCCACCGCGAGACGCTCGCCGACCCTGTCGATGCGCTCGCGAGCAGCCCGACGCATGCGCCAAAAGAGAATCGCCGGCATCGCAAACATTGCGGCAAGCAGCACGATCCCCGGCAGGCCGAGCGTCGTGAGCATCTCCATCAGATCGTTATGACCGTGCTTGACGCAGAACTGCGCGGTCGGGCATTGCGGCAGATTCATCAGCAACTGGCCATACTGATTGAGGCCGATGCCGGTCAGAGGATGTGCCAGCAGAGCCTGCAAACCGAGCTGCCACATCAGCAACCGGGCGCCGACGGCTGAATCGGCATCGCCGGCGCTGAAGCGTTCAATCTCGCTTCCGATGTCCTGAAAACGCTTGGCGAGTTCGACCCCCGGCAAGGTGAAGGCCAGGGCAATCAGCAGCGACAGCCCGAGCACGATGCCAAGGTAGGCCGGCAGCCGCATGCCCGGATGCCTGACCGGGATCAGCGGCAAGGTGGTAATCACCAGCGCCATCCAGGGTCCTCGCGAGCCATTGACGATCAGGATGCCCGCCGCCAGAAAGAGTCCTCCCCAGGCCAGCGCATGGCTGCGCAAGTCGGTGCCCGGCCGCACAAAGCCGATCAATGCAATGGCGGCCACCATGTTGGCAAAGACGATCGGCGGCAATCCGGCGCTCGGCCGCTCCATTTTGAGCACCGCGACCTGCCAGGCGATCACGCAGGCTGCAGCGATCAGACCGATGAGTGCGCCCGTCCACAGCAGGCGGCTGTCAGCGCCCCGGTGAATCACCAGCAGACAGGCCAGCAGGGCAAGGATCATGCGGCTCGGATTGTCGATGGTGTTCCAGCCCAGATCGAAGTGCAGGATCGAAGCAAGACAAATCAGCAGCACGGTTAGAATCGACAGCGATAGCGGCCGCACGACGGCTGCGTTGGCGCGAGCGGTTTCAGTCAGCCCGTGCCTGAGCGCGATCAGCGCCACGATCGTGGCCACCAGAAACACCGAGGCCCCTTTCGGAACACTCAGCAGCAGAATCGGGAACGCCAGCACCAGCAGGCTGGCGACAGTCAACTGCCGGAACTTGTCAGGCCACATCAGCAATTGCCATGAGCATCTCGGTTGTACTGATCACGAAAGACGAAGCGCACAACATCGCTGCCTGCCTGGCGGCGGTGGCCTGGTGCGATCGGATGATTGTAGTGGACTCGGGCAGTCGCGACGGCACGCCGCAACTGGCGCGCGAACTCGGCGCCGAGGTCTTCGAAACCGACCATTGGCCTGGATTCGGGCCGCAAAAGAACTTTGCCATCGGCAAGGCCGGCACCGACTGGATCCTGTCGATCGACGCCGATGAGCGTGTCACGCCGGCGCTTCGCGACGAGATCATCGCCGCCATGGCCGCGGGCAAAGCCGATGCTTACGAGATGCCGCGTCTGTCGAGTTTTTGCGGGCGCTTCATCCGGCACGGCGGCTGGTATCCCGACCGCGTCACACGGCTGTTTCGCCGCGGGCGAGCGCGTTTCAGCGACGATCTGGTCCATGAGCGGGTGCTGAGCGACGGTGTGGTCGGTCGCCTGACGACGCCGCTGCTGCATCACACCTACGAAGACTACTCGGAGGTGCTCGCCAAGATCGAGCACTACTCGACGCTGGGCGCGCGTCAGGGTTTCGAGCGCGGCAAGCGGGCCGGCCCGGCGAGCGCCGTGTTGCACGGCACCTGGGCCTTTATTCGTACCTACCTGCTGCGGCGCGGTTTTCTGGACGGCGCGCAGGGCCTGGGCGTGGCGCTCATGACCGGACAGGCAAGCTACTACAAGTACATCAAACTGTGGCTGCTGTGGCAGCAGGCCGACGCTCAGCCTGTCAGCAAATCAGGGCGCGGCGATCGACCGGGCCCTTCGGGCAGCACATAGGCCATCTGACGGTCGTCGAATTGAAGGTGGCGCTCGAGCACCGCAGCGCCCGCGTGGGCGGCGCGACGTTTCATCGACCCGCGGTGCGCGGTGTCAGGCCTCGGACGGCCCCGATACGGACAGCCCGCTCAATCCCTTGGGCAAGGGGAACTGCACTTCCTCCTTGATGCCGTCAAGGGTGTGAACCTTGGCAACCCCCAGCGAGCGCAGACGCTCGACAAGGGCCTGGACCAGTACTTCCGGCGCCGATGCGCCGGCGGTGATACCGATGCGCCGCTTGCCAAGGAGCCAGGCCGGATCGAGTTCGTCGGCCGACCCGATCAGGCGCGCCTCCTTGCCCATCTTCTCGGCCACTTCGCGAAGCCGATTGCTGTTGGAGCTGCTCGGGCTGCCGATCACCAGCACCAGATCGCATTGGGGCGCCATGAACTTGACCGCGTCCTGACGATTCTGGGTGGCATAGCAGATGTCCTGCTTCTTCGGCTCGGCGATCGCCGGGAAGCGCTTCTTGAGCGCATCGATCACCATCCGGCAATCATCGACCGACAGCGTGGTCTGCGTCACATAAGCCAGCGGCCGGGTCGATTCGATCTTGAGCTGCTCGACATCCTCGACCGTCTCGACCAGATGGATGCCGTCGTCGGCCTGTCCCATCGTGCCCTCGACCTCGGGGTGACCCTCATGACCGATCATGATCACGTCGCGCCCGTCGCGCCTCAGTTTGGCCACTTCGACATGGACCTTGGTGACCAGCGGACAGGTGGCGTCAAAGACCTGCAGGCTGCGCCCGCCGGCCTCGTTGCGCACCGCCCGAGACACGCCATGGGCCGAGAAGACCACGGTGGCGCCATCGGGAATGTCGGACAGATCGTCGACAAAGATCGCCCCTTTTTGCCGCAGATCGCCGACCACATGGTCGTTGTGAACAATTTCATGCCGAACATAGATCGGCGCGCCGAACTGACGAAGCGCGCGCTCGACGATTTCGATCGCACGGTCAACTCCGGCGCAAAAGCCGCGCGGCTGGGCCAGCAAAGCCTGCGGCATCGCGTCTTGCAACTCGCTCATCTCAAAGGACTCCCAGGATGCTGACCTCAAACCGGATCGGCTGACCGGCAAGCGGATGATTGAAATCGAGCAAGGCGCCGGTGTCATCGACCTCTTTGACAACGCCGGCGAAGCGGCCGCCGTCGGGGGCGGCGAAATCGAGCAGATCGCCCGGGTGATAGGTGGCGTCGGGCGCGCCATTAGCCTCGAGCATCGAGCGCGAAACCCGTTGCAGCAGTGCCGGATTGCGTGGCCCGAAGCCTTCTTCTGCTGCCAGATCGAAGACAGCACTCTGGCCCTCGCTCATGCCGAGCAATCGCTGCTCGAGCGGCTCTGCCATCTGGCCTAAGCCCAAGGTCAGGGTTGCCGGCCGATCACCGAAAGTACTAATGACGTCGGCGCCGTTGAGCGCCAGACTGATCCGGTAGTGAAGCGTCAGATGTGAGTCGGATCGCACCAGAGGCGTGTTTGCGCTCGCGTTGTCAGGGGGATTCATTCTTGGCGTTCCTTACGACTGCCCGATTGTACGCACAGGAAGTACGCACAGGAGTTCCCCATGCCGACCCTTGCACGGTTGTCCGCACAATGCCCTCTCGAGCGACTGCTCGCCGGCGGAGCGGTCAGCCTGTCCGACGCCGAACTGCTCGCCATGATTCTGCGCACCCGCAAACCGACCGCGGCGGCCATCGCGCGTGCCGGCGCGCTGCTGGCCCGATTCGGTACGATCAGCGGGCTTTTTGCCGCCCCCCGACAGCTGATGTTCGAGACGCCCGGCATCGGCAAGACCGGCTGGTGCAGCCTGCAGGCTGCCCTCGAAACCAGCCGCCGCAGCCTCGCCGGAGACCTTCACCATCGAGACGTCCTGAACTCCCCCGAAGAGGTTGGGCGCTATCTGGCACTCAGCCTGCAGCACAGTCCGAGCGAGATCTTTGCCATCCTGTTTCTCGACAGCCGCAATCGCCTGATCGGCGCCGAGGAGCTTTTTCGCGGCACGCTCACCCAGACCGTGGTCTATCCGCGCGAGGTGGTGCGGCGAGCACTCGAGCGCAACGCCGCCTCGGTCATCCTGGCCCACAATCATCCCTCCGGGATCGCCGAGCCCAGCCAGGCCGACCGACAGCTCACCGAGGCGCTGAAACGGGCGCTCCAGTATCTGGATATTGCAGTGCTCGATCACCTGATCATCGCCGGCGGGCATCATTACTCGTTTGCCGCACATGGCCTGCTGTGAGCGCACACAGCGAAACACCAAAGACACCGCAGCAGGGCGCAGGGCAGCATCGCGCGGGCGGGTCGTGCAACGCGATCTGCGGTGTTGCACACCGGCCGGTTGCTGCAATATAATGTTTGGCTTTGCTGCACGCGCAAACCCGCGCCCAGCCTTTCGCTTGAATCAGTTCAAGATTCAGCTTCAACAGATCAGGAGTACGTCATGGCCAAAGTGTGCCGTGTGACCGGCAAGGGCCCGATGGTTGGCAACAACGTCTCGCATGCCAACAACAAGACCAAACGCCGCTATCTGCCCAATCTGCAGTCGCGCCGCTTCTGGATCGAAAGCGAAAACCGCTTTATCCGCATGCGCGTGACCACTGCTGCACTGCGCACCATCGACAAACTGGGCATTGAAGCGGTTCTGGCCGATCTTCGTGCACGTGGCGAGGCCTGATTCAACACGTCTGAGTCAGCCCACCGGGCGCCATTCACGCCGACGGATCAATAAGGAACATTCTCATCATGCGCGACAAGATCAAACTCGAATCGACCGCCGGTACCGGTCACTTCTACACCACGACCAAAAACAAGCGGACCAAGCCTGAAAAGATGGAGATCAAGAAATTTGATCCGGTTGCCCGCAAACACGTGGCCTACAAAGAAACCAAGATCAAGTAAGGCAGCAGCCGACTCTCAGGCACCGACTTTGCGTGTCGGGAAGCCGACTCAGTCTCAACCTCGGCCCCAATAAAAAACGCCCCGAACGGGGCGTTTTTTATTGCGATGCCGCTTTTGTGTCAGGCGGATTCCTCAGGCCGCAACTCAGGCCGGGACATACCGGCGCATCCGCAGCACAACATCTTGCAGGGCTTTGACGCCGCTGCTTTCCGCACGAGCGCACCAGTCCTGCAACTCGACCAGCAACTGCTCGCGCGACAGATTCGTCCGCTCCCAGGTTCCGACGAGTTCAACACGCATTTCAATCAGCTTCCTGAGCGGATCGGACACTGCAAAGATTTCACCAAGCGTCTTGCGATGGTGGTCGGTCAGATCGGTCGAATCGAGGTGCATCCATCGCTGCGCCGAACTGATCAGGCTGGCGTCGGCGGGGCGCACGGCGCGCAAGCGGGCAATCTCGTCGGTGCAGGTCTTGCCGAGCGATCGTCCGTAAGCCGCCATCAGGTCGTAGCGATGCGCGATCACCGCCTGAAGGGTTTGCAAGTCGACGGTTGCGCGCGGCTCAGCCAGTTTCGGCACCGGCGCCACCTTTCTGACCGTCGCCAAGCCCATCGAGCGCAGGATGCAGATGTACATCCAGCCGATATCGAACTCGTACCAGCGGTTTGAAAGCCGAGCCGAGGTTGCGAAGGTGTGGTGGTTGTTGTGAAGTTCCTCGCCGCCGATCAGGATTCCCCAGGGCACCAGATTTCGACTCGCGTCCGGGCTGTTGAAGTTGCGATAACCGGTGAAATGGCCCAGCCCGTTGATGATGCCGGCTGCGGTCACCGGGATCCAGATCATCTGCACCGCAAAGACCGACAGTCCGATGACACCGAAAAGCAACACATCGATGATCAATGTGACGTAGATCCCCCAAGCCGAATACCGCGTGTAGAGGTTTCGCTCGATCCAGTCGTCGGGCAGGCCATGGCCATAGCGCTCCATGGTTTCGCGATTTTTCGTCTCGGCGCGATAAAGCTCGGCCCCCTCCAGGAGCACCTTGCGGATGCCGCGGGTCTGGGGGCTGTGCGGATCTTCGGCCGTCTCGCATTTGGCATGGTGCTTGCGGTGGATTGCCGCCCACTCCTTGGTGACCATACCGGTGGTCAGCCACAGCCACATGCGAAAGAAGTGCGCGATGACAGGATGCAGATCGAGCGCGCGGTGCGCCTGGCTGCGATGCAGGTAGATGGTCACACCAGCGATGGTGATGTGCGTGGTGATCAGCGTGTAGGCAAGCACCTGCCAACCTGAGAAGTCGAGCAGGCCGCTGTCGAGAAAACCGAGCACCGCCTGGGCGGCGGGATGATTGATCAAGTTGCTCCCCTCCTGATGGGAATCTGCTGATTATAGAGAGCGGCGGGCACGGCGTCTTGCCTGTCTGCCGAATGGAACCCGAATAGAGCGCGAATGGAACTCTGAACCCGACGCCGCCACCCTGCGATCGGATTCATGCAAGCTGCCATTCAAACCGCTCGCTTGGCCGCCCTGACCCAGCGCGCAGCGAAAAAACCATCCGTCTGACTGATCTCGGGACGAAGACGCAGAAACACAGGATCTCCGAATTCAGGATGGGCCAATCCGAAAGCCGCGGCGACCGCTTCATTCTCACGTTCGAGCAGGCTGCAGGTGGCATACACCAGCGCGCCGCCGGGTTTGACCAGCCTGGCCGCAGCCCGCAGGATCGAGCCCTGGACGGCGCAAAGCTCGTCGACCGAGGTCGACTGCATGCGCCACTTGAGCTCCGGATTGCGCCTGAGGGTGCCGGTGCCGCTGCAGGGCGCATCCACCAGCACCAGGTCGGCGCGAGCCGCCAGACGCTTGAGCTTGGGGTCGTTTTCGGTGTCGATACCAAAGGGCTGGACATTGCTTGCCCCGGAGCGTGACAGCCTTGGCTTGAGCCTTTGCAGCCGCGCGCCCGAGACGTCGCAGGCGAAAATCTGGCCGGTCGATCTCATGGCCGCGGCCATCGCCAGCGTCTTGCCGCCGGCGCCTGCGCAAAAATCGACCACCGTCTGACCGCGCCGCGGCTCGGCGAACTCCACCAGGCGCTGACTGCCGGCATCCTGGACCTCGAACCAGCCCTTCTCGAAAACATCGAGCCGCTCGATCGCCGGCTTGCCGACCAGGCGCACCGCGGTGGCCGGCTCGGCCAGGGCCTCGGCCGCGAGGCCCTGCGCAGACAGCGCACTCATCAGTGATTTGCGATCGGTCTTGATCAGATTGACCCGCAGATCGAAAGACGCCGGTCCCAGCAGGACCTGCCCGAGCTTCTCAAGGGCATCGACCGGATCAGCCTCCCCCTGTCGCGTCAACTGATCCAGCAACTCGGCATGGAGCCAGTCGGGCAGACTGAGCCTGACAGCCTGCGCCAGCGATGAGGGATCGGCGGCGAGCAACCTGCGCACCGCCAGCAGACTGTCTGGAGGAAGATCGAATGCGGCGAGTACCGGCTCGCCAAACCGCGCGGCGAGCGAGAGCACCATCAGGCGCCGGGGCAGCGAGCCTCGCAGGCCGTCCGCGAAATGGCTGTAAAGGCGCCGGTTTCGAAGGATGTCGAAGGCGGTTTCGGCAATCACGCCGCGGTCGCGCCGCCCGAGCTTTTCGTGGCTGCGGAAATAGCTTCGCAATGCCAGATCGGCAGGCCCTTCGAGACGCAGAACCAGCGCCAGAGCCCCCTCGATCGACTCGAGCAGAAAACTGGTGAGGCGCGGCGCATCGGCAGTCGCCTGGGGCGGGCTGATGTCGGCGGAAACGGAATCGGTCATGGTCGTGCCTGGTCTGCAAAAGTGCCGACATGAGCGCCGGCAGCGCGTTGTCCAAATTCAGCCGACAGCGCATTGTCGACAATCAGTCGCTGCGCATCGTCGATGCCATCGACCAGCACACGTCCCTGATGCAGTCGCACTCGCCCCTCGACCATCCATCGAACCGCGCGCGGCAACAGCGTGTGCTCCAGACGCAGCACCCGCTCAGCCAGCGTCGCGGCGTCATCGCCCTCGAGAACCGGCACCACGGCCTGCGCAATGATGGGGCCATGATCGAGTTCGGGTGTGACCAGGTGCACGGTCGCGCCATGAAGGCGAACGCCGGCGGCCAGCGCACGCGCATGGGTATCGAGTCCGGCAAAAGCCGGCAGCAGCGATGGATGAATATTGATCAGACGACCGGCAAAGTGCTGCACGAAACGATCGGTGAGGATGCGCATGAAACCGGCGAGTACGACCAGGCCAACCTCGAGCGCGTCGAGCCGCTCGATCAGCGCGGCATCGAAGGCCTCACGGCTGGCGAATGCCGATGAAGCGAGCGTCTCGACCGGCAGCCCCAAGGCCCGGGCACGCGCGATTCCCGGCGCGTCAGGGCGACTGGCGATGACCACCGCGACCTGCGCGGGCCAGTGCTCGTCGCGGCAGGTTGCGGCCAGGCTCGCCATGTTGCTGCCATGGCCGGAGATCAGAATTGCCAGTTTCGTCGCTTGCTGCTGCATAAGAGGGCGCGAGTCTAGCATCGACCGACGGCCCGGCCTGCGTGGATGCTTTAGAATCAAACGCTTTTCCGCGTGTTTTAGAGCCCCTTTCCATGCAGGTCTTCCGAAGCCTTCCGCCGCCGTCCGAGCGCCGACCGTGCGCGCTGACCATCGGCAACTTCGATGGCGTGCACCGCGGCCATCAGCGCCTGATCGAGCGGCTCACCGAACTGGCTGCCCCGCTGGCACTACCGCGTTGTGTATTGACCTTCGAGCCTCATCCGCGCGAGTTTTTCGCGACCCGTCGCGCCGGCTTTCAGGCACCCAAGCGCATTGCCACCCTTCGCGACAAACTGCAGGCCTTGGCAAGCGCCGGCATCGACCGCACCTGCGTGGTCCACTTCAACGATCGCTTTGCCGCACTCGAACCCGAGGCCTTCATCGAGCGGATTCTGGTCGAAGGCCTGCAGACCCGTCTGCTGTTGATCGGCGACGACTTCCGCTTCGGTGCCCAGCGCCGAGGCGACTTCGCCACGCTCGAGGCAGCGGCGTCGCGCTACGGTTTTACGCTGCACCGCATGCCCACCGTGGCTCATGACGGGCTGCGGATCTCCAGCTCGGCCGTGCGCGCCGCCCTCGACCAGGGCGACCTCGCCGGCACCGAGCGGCTGCTCGGGCGCCCTTACTCCATCTCAGGCCATGTGGTCCACGGCCGAAAGCTCGGCCGCGAGCTCGGCTTTCCGACGCTCAATCTGCGCATCGCGCACGGCCGACCCGCGCTGGCCGGCATTTTTGTCGTTCGCGTCCATGGCCTGGCCGATCAGCCGTTGCCCGGTGTCGCGAGCCTGGGCACCCGACCGGCGGTCGAGACCGGCGGCGCCCCCCTGCTCGAAACCCATCTGCTCGACTGGCAGGGCAACGCCTATGGCCGCCTGATCCAGGTCGATTTTTTGCGCAAGCTGCGCGATGAGGCGCATTACGACACCCTCGATGCGCTGGTCGCGCAGATCCATCTCGATGCCGACCAGGCCCGCGCCCACTTTCGCGATGGTTGCGCAGCCGCGCCGCAGGCGTGCGCCAGCAATCCGGCGCTTTGACCCCCTACCGAGCACGACATCCATGTCACAAGCACCGCAATCGCCTGCAACGCCTGCGTCCTCCGACGCAGGCGGCGCAACGCCCGACTACCGGAAAACCCTCAATCTGCCCGATACGCCTTTTCCAATGCGCGGCGACCTCGCCAAGCGCGAGCCGAAATGGGTGGCGCAATGGCAGGAAACCGGCGTCTACAAGCGGATTCGCGCCTTCAGCAAAGGCCGGCCCCTGTTCGTGCTGCACGACGGCCCGCCCTATGCCAACGGCGACATCCACATCGGACACGCGGTCAACAAGATCCTGAAAGACATGGTGGTGAAGTGCCGCAACATGGCGGGCTTTGATGCCCGCTATGTTCCGGGCTGGGACTGCCACGGCATGCCGATCGAAATCCAGATTGAAAAAAAGTTCGGTCGCGGGTTGGCGCCGCAAGACGTCCTGGCCAAATCGCGCGCCTATGCCACCGAGCAGATCGAGCGCCAGAAAAAAGATTTTCTCAGGCTCGGTGTGCTTGGCGAGTTTGACAACCCCTACATGACGATGGCGCCGAGCAACGAGGCCAATGAGCTTCGGGTGCTGGGCAAGATCCTCGAAGCCGGCTTTGTGTTCCGCGGGCTCAAGCCGGTCAACTGGTGCTTCGATTGCGGTTCGGCGCTGGCCGAGGCCGAAGTCGAATACCAGGACAAGACCGATCTGGCGGTCGACGTGGGCTTTGCCTTCACCGATCGAGAGCTGCTGGCGCGCGCCTTCGGACTGGCCGCGCTGCCCGATGCGCCCGGCTGGGCGGTTATCTGGACCACCACCCCCTGGACGCTGCCGGCCAATCAGGCGCTCAATCTGCATCCCGATTTCGAGTACGCGCTGGTCTTGACCGAGCGCAATGGCGCGCCGGCGCTGCTGCTGATGGCCAAGGAACGGGTCGAGACCTGCCTGGTCGCCTGGGGCCTGCAGGGCACCATCCTCGCCACCTGCACCGGCCGCGATCTCGAATTGCAGGCCTTTCATCATCCCTTCTACGACCGGCTCTCGCCGGTCTACCTCGGCGAGTACGTCACGCTCGATGCCGGCACAGGCATCGTGCATTCCTCCCCCGCCTACGGGGTCGAGGACTTCCTGTCGTGCAAGCGCTATGGCATGAAGGATGACGACATCATCAATCCGGTGATGGGTGACGGCCGCTATGCCGCGTCGCTGCCACGCTTTGGCGGCCTGAAAATCTGGGAAGCCAACCCCCTGATCGTCGAGGCCATGCGCGACGCCGGCACCCTGGTGCGTGCAGAAAAATTCGTCCACAGCTATATGCACTGCTGGCGGCACAAGACACCGATCATCTATCGGGCCACCAACCAGTGGTTCGCAGGCATGGATGTCGAGCCTGCCTCAGGCAAGACCCTGCGCACCCTCGCACTTGCCGCCATCGAGGCCACCGACTTCTATCCGCGCTGGGGCCAGGCCCGACTGCACGCGATGATCGCCAACCGGCCCGACTGGACCCTGTCGCGTCAGCGTCAATGGGGCGTGCCGATGGCCTTTTTCATCCATCGCGAGACCGGCAAGCTGCATCCGCGCACGCCCGAGTTGCTCGAGCAGGTCGCCCAGCGCATCGAGCGCGGCGGCATCGAGGTCTGGCACACCCTCGATCCGCGCGAACTGCTCGGCGACGATGCCGACAGCTATGAGAAGAACCGCGACACGCTCGATGTCTGGTTCGACTCCGGCTCGACCCACCAGACCGTGCTGCGCGGCACACACGCCGAGCAATCGAGCTTTCCGGCCGACCTCTATCTTGAAGGCAGCGACCAGCATCGCGGCTGGTTCCATTCTTCGCTGCTGACCTCCTGCATGCTCAACGGCGTGGCGCCCTACAAGGCGCTGCTGACCCACGGCTTTGTCATCGACGGCAAGGGCCGCAAGATGAGCAAATCCGAGGGCAATGTGATCGCACCACAAAAAGTCTCCGACTCGCTGGGCGCCGAAATCCTGCGCTTGTGGGTCGCCTCCAACGATTACTCGGGCGAGCTGTCGCTGTCCGATGAAATTCTCAAGCGCGTGGTCGAGGCCTACCGCCGCATCCGCAACACGCTGCGCTTTCTGATGGCCAACCTGGCCGACTTCAACGTCGACGACCATGCGGTCGCGATCGACCAGCTTTTCGAAGTCGACCGTTATGCGATCGCGCTCGCCGCGCAGCGACAGGCCGAGATCCTGGCCGCCTACGGCCGCTTCGAGTTCCAGCCGGTGGTCGCCGGTCTGCAGGTCTTCTGTTCGGAAGACCTCGGCGGCTTCTATCTCGACGTACTCAAAGACCGGCTCTACACCACGCGAGCCGATTCGGTGGCGCGACGCTCGGCACAGACCGCGCTGTGGCATGTGACGCAGTCGCTGGTGCGCGCGATGGCGCCGATCCTGTCGTTTACCGCCGAAGAGGCCTGGCCCCTGCTCGATCCGCGGGCCTTCGCGCAGCAGGGCGAGACGGTCTTCACCCAGACCTGGCATGTCTTTCCCGATGTCGATGACGCCGATGCGCTGCTGGCCAAATGGACGCGCCTGCGGGCCTGGCGCGGCGAGGTGACCCGCGCCATCGAAACCGTGCGCGCCACGGGTTCGATCGGCTCGTCGCTGCAGGCCGAGATCGATGTCGCCGCCAGCGGTGTGCTTTTCGAAGATCTCGCCAGTCTGGGCAACGACCTGCGCTTCGTGCTGATCACCTCGGCCGCAAGGCTGCGCGAAGCCGAGCAGGCCGATGATGCGCAAGCCACCACCACCGGCCTGATCAGCGTCACACCGAGCCCGCACACCAAGTGCGAGCGCTGCTGGCACTGGCGCGACGATACCGGTGCCGACAAGTCCTGGCCGCTGCTGTGCGGGCGTTGCGTGCAGAACCTGCACGGCGACGGCGAGCCGCGCCACTTCGCCTGAGCAGTCACATGGCACGCGCAAACAGTTCATCAGGCAAGGTGAGCACCAGAGCATCGTCGCGATCAGGTCGCGGCAATCGCCCCGGGCTGCTTGCCTGGCTGGTGCTGTCCGGCGTCATCATGCTCGCCGATCAGCTCACCAAGCTGCTGATCCTCGAGCGCTTTGCCTTCGCCGAGCGATATGCCGTCCTGCCTGGCTACTTCGACCTCACCCTGGTCTTCAACACCGGCGCGGCCTTCAGCTTTCTGGCCGACGCGGGTGGCTGGCAACGATGGTTTTTCCTCGCGATCGGCGTCGGCGCGTCGGCCTTCATCCTCTACCTCCTGTCCCGACATAGTTCGCAAAAGCTGTTCAGCCTGTCGCTCGCGCTGATCCTGGGCGGTGCGATCGGCAATCTGATCGATCGGCTGTTGCGCGGCAAGGTGGTCGACTTTCTGCTTGCTCACTGGCAGGAACGATGGTTTTTCCCGGCCTTCAACGTGGCCGATGCCGCCATCACCATCGGCGCAGTGCTGCTCGTCCTTGACGAACTGCTGCGTGTCGGCAAGAGTCGATAGATGAGCCAATCACCGCTTTCTCCGCCCTCATTGATCCCCGCTGACACGCTTGCGACCGCCGCTGATGCGGGCGAACTGAGCGGGCGCCACCTCCTGCTCGGCGTGACCGGCGGCGTGGCCGCCTTCAAGGCCTGCGAACTGGCTCGCGAACTGCAAAGGCGCGGCGCGACCGTGCAGGTGGTCATGACCGAGGCCGCCACCCGCTTTATCGGCACCGCCACCTTCCAGGCACTGACTGGCCGGCCGGTTTATACCGACGCCTGGGATGCCCGCATTGCCAATGGCATGCCGCATATCGACCTGTCGCGTGGCGCCGATGCGATTCTGGTGGCGCCTGCCACCGCCGACTTCATGGCCAAGGTCGTCCACGGGCTGGCCGACGATCTGCTCTCGACGCTCGTTCTGGCACGCGATGTGCCGCTGCTGATGGCGCCTGCCATGAACCGCCAGATGTGGGCGGCCGCGCCCACCCGGCGCAATGCCGAGCAATTGCGCGCCGACGGCGTCACGCTGCTGGGGCCGGGCGCGGGTGAACAGGCCTGCGGCGAGACCGGCGACGGGCGAATGCTCGAAGCCCAGCAGCTGGTCGAAGAGACCATCGCCTTTTTCGTGCCCAAGCTGCTTGGCGGACGACGCGTGCTGGTGAGCGCCGGCCCGACCTTCGAGCCGATCGACCCGGTGCGCGGCATCACCAATCTGTCCTCGGGCAAGATGGGCTATGCGATTGCGCGCGCCTGCCGGCATGCCGGCGCGCAGGTGGTTCTGGTGTCCGGTCCGACCGCGCTGTCGGCACCCGATGGCGTGCGGCGCGTCGATGTGCGCAGCGCCCACGACATGCTGCATGCGGTGCAGGCTGAAGTGGCTGGCCAGGATGTCTTCATCTCGGTGGCTGCGGTGGCCGACTGGAACATTGCCAACGCGTCTGACCACAAGCTGAAAAAGACCGAGGGCGGCGGTGGCCCGACGCTCGAATTTGCCCAGAACCCCGACATCCTGGCCACGATTGCGGCCCTGCCGGGCGGCCCCTTCTGTGTCGGCTTTGCCGCCGAGACCGAAGACCTCGAGGCCAATGCGCAGGAAAAGCGTCGCCGTAAAGGCGTGCCGCTTCTGATCGGCAACCTCGGGCAAGCCACCTTCGGGCGTGACGACAACGAGCTGCTGGTCATCGACGCGCAGGGCAGCACGCGTCTGCCCCGAGCCAGCAAAACCACGCTTGCCGCCAGTCTGGTGGGCGAGATCGCGCGGCGCCTGCCGCAGGCGCGCTGCTGATGGTTGCCATGCAGCGCCCGCCGAGCGGCGCGGTCGGTCGCGCAGTGCCCACCGATTCTGCGCACAGCGGAATGCCCGCGGTTCTGACTCAGGGGCCTGATACCGCCACGATCGGCCGAGCGCCCTACGACGGTAACTTCGCCCTGCTGCTCGAAATCGCGAGCCTGGCGTCTTCGCATCGCATAAAGGCCACCGCGATGGCGTCGCCTGCCGTTGCCGTGCAGCCGGTTGATGTGAAGCCTATCGATGTCAGGCAGGTTGATATCAGGCCGGTCGATGTGAGCGCCGCAGATCTGGCTCGACGTCTGCCCGACCCGCAACAGGTCGGACGAATCGGACGCGTCGCGTTTCTGGTGGTGGCTGCGATCATCGGCACTCAGGTGCTCAAGTCGGTGCTCGGGCTGAGCTTCGAAGACGCACTGCCGCTGCTGGTGCTGGCCGGAATCGCATTCGCGGTGTTCCGCAAGCGCCGCTCGCCGCCGAAGAGCTGATCCGCTGGTGCCGAGCCCTTAGGGGGCGCAGGCCGCTGCGGAATGCCGCCACCAGCAGGTTGACGTCAGGCGTCATCGTCCAGCACGAGCCGCCTGTGCTGCCAGTGGCGCTTGGGTCAGTCGCTCGGCGTTGAAGCGCACCCTCACGCGTGGCTGCGCGAACTCAACCCGATCACCGAATGCGTGGCAAGCGAGGCCAGCGTGCAGCCGAGCACCGCCAGAATCGGCAGCAGCACGGCCTCGCGCACCCCGACCGCTGCAATCGCCTGCCCCATGATCAGCGCGCCAAGCGGCCCGCCGCCAGTGGTCATCAGGGTGAGCGCGGCCATGATGCGAGACTGATGTGTGGCCGGCGCCTGTTCCTGCATGATCGTGCGGCTCATGGTCATCGCCACGCCAGCACTCAATCCCCACAGGAAGATGCACAGGTAGAAAATTTCAAGGGACACGCCAAGACTGATCGGTACCAGAGCCGCGCAGGCGGTAACCTGGGTGATCACCAATGCACGCCCAGGTTGGCGGACCCCGCCGCGATGGGTGAGCCAGGCGATGCTCAGCAGCGTGCCGGCTGCGAACATCACATAAGCCGTGGCAATGTCTTGCGCGCCACCGTGGTACAGATCTCGCACGGCCAACGGCATCAGCACCAGAAGAAAGCCCCCGAAGAACACGCCCATGCCGATACTGATCAGATAGTTGGCTCGCAGCACCGGGGTACTGGCGATCATTCGCAGACCCGCGCCGAGTTCGGAGAGGATTGAGCCGTTTGACCTTTCCTGAGGCGCGCGCCCACCCGGCAGGCGCGATGCCACGAAGATGCCTGCAGCAGCGATCGCCGCCTGCAGCAGCAACACGGTGACCGTACCAAAGCGGGCTGCCTGTCCGGCGATGGTCTGGCCCACCATCTGCGACGCAAACTGCGTGCCGATCGCCAAGCCGACCAATTGCTGAACATTCGTACCCGCGATCCTTCTCAGCAGACCATCGCGAGCCGGCAAGGAAAAGGCGCCGACCACACCCCAGACCACTGCATAGAGCAGGACACTGACCTCGCCGGCGACGCCGTTCCAGACAAGCACTGCCAGCAGAAGCGGCATCACCAGACCGATGCCCTGCAAGGTCATCAGCCAGCGTCGATTGTCGACCCGATCGGCCACCCACCCGCCCATCAACAGAAACAGCAACAGCGGCAATTGCCCGACCATCTGCGTGAAGCCGAAGCTGCCCGGCGACTGATTGAGCTCGATTGCCATCAGATAGGACAGCATCACCATCTGGATCCCGTTGGGGACCATGTAGGTGGCTACGCTGGCCAGGAACCAGGCTGTCGGAAAAGCTTGCGGCGAACGACTCAAGAAAAAAACCTTTTTTCTTCTTGGTGAGAATGGCAGGGCATGCCGGAACAGGAATCGCGAGCTTAATCCCGGCCAAAGACCCATGCACAACTGTCTCGGCGTTTCCGTGAAAAACTTCCGGCGCATTCTGTGAAACGCTAATCCGAAAGGCTGAAAGCTCAGCCTCGCCAAGGCGTTTCTAAAGCCACCCCGGTGCTGCCGACGGCATTCAGCGATTGACTCCTGTCGAACCAAAGCCCCCTGCCCCGCGGTCACTGGGTGCAGTGAACTCATCGACCACAACGAACTCAGGGCGAACCACCGGCAGGAAAAGCATCTGCGCAATGCGATCGCCAGGATTGATCGCGATGTCCAGTCCTGAGCCGGCGGGATTGCGGTTCCAGGCGCTGATGAAGCACTGAGCGGTGTAGTCGGCATCGATCAGCCCAGCGCTGTTGCCCAGCACCAGCCCCTTCTTGTGGCCCAAGCCCGAGCGCGGAAGGATCACTGCGCAAAGCTTGTCTGAATTCATATGCAGCGCAATCCCGGCGGGGATCAGGATCGCGGGTTCCTGGGGCCTGAGCGTGATCGGCGCATCGATACAGGCCATCAGGTCGATGGCTGCGGCAAGGGTTGTCTGATACTGCGGCAGCCCCCACTCCTGGAGTCGCTGATCGAGGATCCTGATTTCGATGGAAGCGTTCATGGTCAGACCCCCCGAGCCTGCTCGATCAGCCCATCGAGCTTTCGGGCGTCAGTCACGAAGGCCCGGATGCCCTCTGCCAATTTGTCGCTTGCCATCGCGTCTTCATTCAGCTCAAAGCGAAACCGCGGCTCATCAAATGACACCGGCTCAAGCACCGCCTTGCGGGCCGAGGCCAGATCGAGCCTGGGCTCGACGGTCGTCTCGAGCGCACGCAACTGCTCGAGCAACTCCGGGCTGATGGTGAGCAGATCGCAGCCGGCCAGCGCCAGGATCTGTCCGACATTGCGAAAACTCGCGCCCATGACTTCGGTGGCAAAACCGAATCGCTTGAAGTGGGTATAGATGCGCCGCACCGAGGCCACGCCAGGATCGGTCTCGCCGGTGTAATCGACGCCGTCGCGTTTGCGGTACCAGTCGTAGATCCGGCCCACGAAGGGTGAGATCAGGGTGACGCCGGCCTGCGCGCAGGCCACCGCCTGCCCGAAACCGAAAAGCAGCGTCAGATTGCAGTGAATGCCCTCGCGTTCGAGCTGCTCGGCCGCACGGATGCCTTCCCAGGTGGCCGCCACCTTGACCAGCACCCGCTCGGGGCCGATGCCGGCCTCGCGATAGCGATCGATGATCCGGTGCGCCCGTGCGATGGTGGCCTCGGTATCAAACGACAGGCGTGCATCGACCTCGGTCGAGACCCGACCCGGGATGATCTTGAGGATCTCGCAGCCAAAACGCACCAGCAGGCGATCGACCAGCAGGTCGACCGGCTCGTCGCGATGCTCGGCAACCGTGGCATCGAGCAGCCCCCTGTACTGCGGCAGGCCGACGGCCTTGAGGATCAGCGTCGGGTTGGTGGTGGCGTCACGGGGCGCATAGGCCCGCATCGCATTGAAGTCGCCGGTATCGGCGACCACGGTGGTCAGAGTCTTGAGCTGGTCGAGCGCGTTCATGGCAGTCCTGAAAAGAGGCGCTATGTTAGCCGCACAGGCATACCACTTGATCTGGATCAAGTCGGATGCGGCTGAGCCGGCGCATACTCGGTGCGTGTGGGCCCTGCCCGGCTCCCGACCCCCATCCAACAGGAGCGATCATGAGCCACGGCTACAAGACAATCCTCGTTCACTACGACTCGACACCGCGCGCGGCCAAGCGACTGGCGCTGGCCAGCCGTATCGCCGACGAGTTCGAAGCTCATCTGGTCGCCGCCTACAGCATCGTGTCGCCGCTCTACAGCGAGCCCTTTGTGGCCGATGGCGGCGCCTTCGTCGCACAGGAACTGCTGCGCTTTCAGGAGCGCAAGGACGCCAGTGCCAAGACCAGCTTCGAGCAGACCGTGGCGCGCATGGGCCGCAAGGTCGAATGGCGAACCAGCGTCGGGGACCCGGCAGCCGTCATCAACGAACAGGCGCGCTATGCCGACCTGGTCGTGCTCGGACAGTACGACCGCAATGATGTCAACGACGTCACCCCGGACTTTATCGGCCGGGTACTGATGGGCTCGGGCAGGCCGGTCCTCGTTGTGCCCTTCGCAGGCGAGTTCACCACCATGCCATCGCGTCCCATGATTGCCTGGAATGCCAGCCGCGAAGCCGCCCACGCAGTCACCGAGGCGCTGCCGCTGCTGCAGCGGGCAAAGGAAGTGCAGATCGCAGTCTTCAACGCCCGCGCCGGCCGCGGTGGACATGGCGATGTGCCGGGTGCAGATCTGGCGACTTTTCTCGCCCGTCACGGCGTGAAATCAACGGTCTCGGCCTCGGGTGTCAGCGATGTCGATACCGGCAACCAGATCCTGTCGCGGGCGGCCGATTTTCAGTCCGACCTGATCGTGATGGGCGGCTATGGCCACTCGCGGGCCTATGAATTCGTGGTGGGCGGCTCGACCCGGACCCTGCTCGAATCGATGACCGCGCCGGTCCTGTTATCGCACTGATCGCGCGGTCGGCCGCATCCGGCACAAGACACTCGGTCGGATGCCGGTATGGATGAAACCCTGCTCAGGGCAGTCAAGCTCTTTGGCACGAGCATGGCCATCGGGTTGCTGATCGGTCTGGAGCGCGAGCGCAAGGCCGATTCGCGCGGCGTTCGAACCTTCGGGCTGATCAGCCTGCTCGGCACCATGGTCGCCACCCTGGCCTCGCTGCTGGCCATGCCGCAACTGGTGGCGGTCGGGGTCGCGATGCTCGGGCTGATCGCCATCGCGGCTTATTGGGGAGAGGGCCGGGATCGTCTGGCGGGCAGCGAAGCGCCGACCACCTCGGTGATCGCCATGATCCTGACCGGCTGCCTGGGCATTTTGTGCGGCCTTGAGCAGGAGCGGCTGGCGGTGGCCCTGGGCATCGTGATCGTCAGCCTGCTCTACTTCAAGGGCGAGTTGCGCGGCATTGCCGGACGGATCGGCCGGGCCGACCTGATCCCGGTGCTGCAGTTCGGCGCGCTGACTTTCATCGTGCTCCCACTGCTGCCCGACCATGCTTATGGCCCGCATGGCTCGCTCAATCCGCATGAAATCTGGCTGACCATCGTGCTGGTGTCGGGTGTCGGGCTGATCGGATATCTCACGCTGCGATTCGCCGGCCAGCGCTTCGGCATGCCCCTTGCCGCCATCGCAGGCGGGCTGGTTTCCTCGACCGCCACCACGCTGGTCTTTGCACGCAGCAGCGACACCAGCCCGGGCAGCGCGGCAATCCGCTCGATGATGGTGATGCTGGCCAATCTGACGATGCTGATCCGCCTGGCCATCATGGCCGCGATCATTCGGCCCGACCTGCTCCGACCGATCGCCCCAGTCATGGGCAGCACCGCCGCAGCCGGACTGCTGTGGGCGGCATGGCTGCAACGGCGACTGGCCAAGACCGGCGCAATACCGTTGCCGGTGGTGCAAAACCCCACCCAGCTGCGCGTCGCGCTGCTTTTCGGACTGTCCTACGCCGTGGTGTCGCTGCTTGCGGCCTGGAGCGCAGCTCAGGTCGGAGGCAGCGCCCTCTATGTCGTGGCCGCCATCAGCGGCCTCACCGATGTCGATGCCATCGCCCTGTCAGCGTTTCGACTCGAAGCTGCCGGAAGCATCGACGCCGGCGCAGCGGTCATGGCGATTGCAATTGGGGTCATCGCCAACCTGGTGCTCAAGACCGTGATGGTCTTTACCGTCGGGACGCGAGAACTCGCCTGGCTGTGTGCGACGGGCTTTGGGGCCATGGCCATGGCCCTTGCCGTCACCGCCATCCTGCACTGATCGCGCCAGGCCACGAAGGGCCGCGGCGAGCCGCAGGTCCGGGGTGCATCGGGCGCGTCAGCGCTCGAATCGCAATCAGCTTCGGGCGGCAAGCGCCTTGGTGCGAATCTCATCGAGGGTCTGACCGGCGGTGATCGCCTGCTGATCAATCACCAGCTCGATCAGCGCCGGCACACCCGACTCACGGGCGCGCGCGAAGGCCGCGGCAAACTGCGACGTCTCGGTGACCCGCTCGGCATGACAGCCATAAGCCTCGGCGAGCTTGACGAAGTCGGGATTGCGCAGCGCCGTGCCATAGACGCGCGCCGGATACTCGCGCTCCTGATGCATGCGGATCGTGCCGAACATGCCGTTATTGATCAGCAACACGATCAACGGCGCATCGTATTGAACCGCGGTGGCAAGTTCCTGGCCGGTCATCATGAAATCGCCGTCGCCGGTGACCGCAACCACCACGCGATCAGGATGCCGCAGCTTGGCGGCGATGGCCGAGGGCACCCCATAGCCCATGGCGCCCGAGGTGGGCGCAAGCTGGGTCTTGTGGCCGCGATGCCGATAGAAGCGGTGAACCGGCGTCGCAAAATTGCCGGCGCCGTTGGTGATGATCGCATCCTGCGGCAGCACCTCGTCCAGGTGCAGCACGCATTCGGGATAGTTGAGCGTCCCGGGCTGTGCCCTGGGCACCCGCCAGTCGGCATAGTCGGCGCAGGCCGACTGCAGCCAGGATGTCCAGCGCGCCGACAATTGCGCGGCATCGCTCAGGGGCAGTGCCGCCAGTGCCGCAGAAAACTCGCGCACGCCGGCCGCAATCGGCAGATCGGCATGAAAGACTCGACCGAGCTCGTCGGCGCCCGAAAAGACATGCACCAGCGACTGCACCGGAGTGGGCGATTCAACCAGCGTGTAGCCGTTGGTGGTCATCTCGCCCAATCGCACACCGACCGCGATCAGCAGGTCGCTGTCGCGCACACGCTGCGCGAGTTTGGGATTGATGCCGATGCCGACTTCACCGATGTAGTGCGAATCGCCATTGTCGAAGGCGTCCTGGTAGCGCCATGCGCAAGCCACCGGCATGCCGAAGCGATGCGCGAATGTCTTGACAGCAGCGCGCGAAGCTTCGTCCCAGAACGAGCCGCCCACCAGCAGCAGGGGCTGCTGCGCCTGCGCAATCATCTGGCCGAGTCGTTCGATCTGGGCGACCGAGGCAGACGACTGCACAGGCTGATAGCGCCGTGCATCGGCCACTGTCGCCATCTGGGTGAGCATGTCTTCAGGAAGCGCCAGCACGACCGGCCCGGGTCGCCCTGAAGTGGCCACATGAAACGCATGCTGCACGAACTCGGGAATGCGGTCAGCGCGATCGATCGATGCCACCCACTTGGCCATCTGCCCGAACATGCGCCGGTAATCGACTTCCTGGAAGGCTTCGCGCTCGACGAAATCGGTGCCGACCTGGCCGATGAACAGGATCATCGGCGTGGAGTCCTGAAAGGCGGTGTGCAGGCCGATCGAGGCGTTGGTGGCGCCCGGCCCGCGGGTCGCAAAGCAGATGCCCGGCTCGCCGGTCAGCTTGCCCCAGGCCTCGGCCATATTGGCCGCACCACCTTCCTGGCGGCAAACCACCAGCGGCAAGGTCTCGCGCACATCGTGCAGCGCATCGAGCACCGCGAGAAAACTCTCGCCCGGTACGCAAAACGCACGACTCGCGCCGTGAATGACCAGCTGGTCAACGAGGATCTGTCCGCCGCTGCGCGGCGTCAGGGGTGCTGCGATCGGGGTGTTTGTCATGGCGCTGCAGTGGGCTGGGCGGGTGGGCTGGGCTGGGCTGATGAGCCGGTCAAAGTAGGCTAAGGCTTGGCGTACGGGGATACAGGCCGCAGGGTTTTCAGATGCCAGGCAAAGAGCGCCCCGCCGGCCGCCAGCGCACACATCGACCCGAGCGCCATCGTGACCGCAGAATGCCACAGCAGCGGCGCCACCAGCCCGGCCACCAGTGCGTTGCCGCTGCTCTGGGCAAAGGCCATGCCGGACGACGCCATGCCGCGCCGATGCGCAGACAGATCGAGCAGCATGACCTGAAGAGGCGCCATCGCCAGCCCCATACCGACGTTGTAGAGCAGCAGCGAAATCGTCGCCCAGGGCATTCGCGGCGGATCCATGGTGAGCGCCAGCGACAGGTTGATGATCACGGCAGCCGTCATGATGCAGTAGCCGACCTTCACGCTTGCCGACGGCATCAGCCGCCCGGCGAGTCTGGACGACAGAAACGCACCGATCATCGTGCCCGCCACCGCGGGGATGAACATCCACGCAAATTCTCGCGGCCCGAGCCCCATCACCCCGGTGAGAAAAGCCGGCGCGGCGAGAACATAAAGAAAAAATCCCGCGAAATTGAGCGCTAGCGCGCCCGCCAGACGCAAGAACGCCCCGCTGGTCGCCAACTCGCGATAGGCCCGGGCCATCGGGCCGGGCTGCATGCTCTGGCGCTTTTCGGGCGGCAGGGTCTCAGGGAGCATTCGCCAGCACAGCAGGGTGAGGCACAGTGAGATCAGCGCGAGAAAAATGAACACCGAGCGCCAGCCGGCCAGGGTCTGCAGCCAGCCGCCGAGAATCGGTGCGATTGCCGGTGCCAGGGCAAACATCATGGTGGTCTGGCTGAGCATGCGCTGCGCGATCGGGCCGTCGGCCACATCGCGGACCACTGCCCGACCCACGGTCATGCCGACACCACCCACCGCACCCTGCAGCGCCCGCCACATCCAGAGCGCCTCGATCGACTGCGCAAAAGCCGCACCGATCGAGGCGGCCGAAAACAGGAGAAGGCCGATCAGCACGACACGCCGGCGCCCCAGCGAGTCAGACAATGCGCCATGCCACAGCGCCATGACCGCAAAAGGCAGGATGTACGCGGTCAGCGTCTGCTGAACCTGCAGCGGCGTGGCCCCGAGGTCTGCGCCGATCGAGCTGAACGAGGGCAGATAGGTGTCGATCGCAAAGGGACCGAGTGTTGAGAGACCGGCAATGATCGCAGGCAAGCGCCTTTGAAGATCGGCCTGAGCGACATCAGGCGAAGTGGAAGGCGCAGTCATTTGTCCAGTGTCTCATGCAGGCGGATCGTACCGGGCCCATAAGCTGGCAAAATGACGGCTTCGCTCTTTTCCATTGAGACTTCCGCACTCATGTCCCAGATCAAGAAAGTAGTCCTCGCCTATTCCGGCGGCCTCGACACCTCGGTCATCCTCAAATGGCTGCAAGACACCTACGGCTGCGAAGTCATCACCTTCACCGCCGATATCGGTCAGGGTGAAGAGCTGGAACCCGCGCGCGCCAAGGCCGAAAAATTCGGCGTCAAAAAGATCTACATCGAAGACCTGCGCGAAGAGTTCGTGCGCGACTTCGTGTTTCCGATGTTTCGCGCCAATGCCCTTTACGAAGGCGAATATCTGCTGGGCACCTCGATTGCCCGTCCGCTGATCGCCAAGCGCCTGGTCGAGATCGCCCGGCGCGAGAAGGCCGATGCGATTTCGCACGGCGCCACCGGAAAGGGCAACGACCAGGTTCGTTTCGAGCTCGGCGCCTATGCGCTGATGCCCGACGTCAAGGTGATCGCTCCCTGGCGCGAATGGGACCTGCTGTCGCGCGACAAGCTGCTGGCTTATGCCGACAAGCACGGCATCCCGGTCGACTACAAGAAGCGCAAGGGCGAAGCACCCTACTCCATGGATGCCAATCTGCTGCACATCTCCTACGAAGGCGGCGTGCTTGAGGACCCGGCGAAATCGCCTTCAGATGACATGTGGCGCCTCACTGCGCCTTTGCACAAAACCCCCGCAAAACCCGAACTGGTCGAAATCGATTTCGAGCATGGCGACCCGGTCGCGGTCAACGGCAAGAAGTTGAGCCCGGCGGCCCTGCTGACCGAACTCAACCGGCTCGGCGGCAAGCACGGTGTGGGCCGGCTCGATCTGGTCGAAAACCGCTATGTCGGCATGAAATCGCGTGGCTGCTACGAGACACCGGGCGGCACCATCCTGCTGCGCGCGCACCGTGCCATCGAATCGCTGACCCTCGACCGCGAAGTCGCCCATCTCAAGGACGACCTGATGCCGCGCTATGCCAGCCTGATCTACAACGGCTACTGGTGGAGCCCTGAGCGCGAAACCCTGCAGGTGCTGATCGACCACACCCAGCGCAATGTCACCGGCAAAGTCGTGATCAAGCTCTTCAAGGGCAATGTGATCGTGACCAGCCGCTCGTCCGAGTTCTCGCTCTTCGATACCAAGATTGCGACTTTCGACGACGACGGTGGCGCCTACAACCAGGCCGACGCGGCAGGCTTCATCAAGCTCAATGCGCTGCGCATGCGGATCGCCGGCAATCGGGCCTCGAAGCTGGCGGCTGGCGCAAAAGCGTCGACCGGCTCGAACGCCACCGGGCCGATCAAGGCGGCCAAGGCGACGAAGGCGGCCAAGCCAGCCAAGGCGGGCAAATCAAGCACTGCGACCAAACCACGTTGAGCAAACCCATCCGCCGACTGTCGTGAGCACCGCCGTGCCTCATCAGCCTTCGACGCCGTTGCGCATCGAACGGGTCGTTCCGCTCGATGAGCGGCATGCCCGGGCACTGCTGACCGTGCTCGACGGCTATGCGCGCGACCCGAGCGGCGGCGGCACCGGGCTCACCGATGAGGTCAAAGTCCGATTGCCCGGGCTGCTTGCCCAGCAGGCCCATTACATCGGGCTGCTCGCCTTCGAAGGCGATCGGCCGGTCGGACTGGTCAATGCGTTTCTGGGGGTCTCGACTTTCAAGGCACGAGCTTTGCTCAATGTCCACGACATCGCCGTCGAGCCTGATCGGCGTGGCGCCGGGATCGGTCGTCGCCTGCTTGCGGCAACCGAGGAGGTGGCGCGACAGCACGGATGCTGCAAACTGACCCTCGAAGTCCTGGAGGGCAATCACACTGCCGTCGGCCTGTATCGCGCAGTCGGCTTTGCCGCCTACGAACTCGATCCGGCGATGGGTGCTGCCCAGTTCTTCGAAAAATGGTTGACCTGACAAAAGGAACCCGCCATGCCCTCATTCGATGTGTTGTGTGAAGCCAATCAGGTCGAGATTCGCAATGCCCTCGATCAGGCCAACAAGGAAATCACGAACCGGTTTGATTTCAAGGGATCGGATGCCCGACTCGAGCTCGCCGACAAGCAGCTCACCGCCTTTGCCGACGACGACTTCAAGCTCTCGCAGGTGAAAGACGTGCTGCTAGCCAAACTCGCCAAGCGCGATGTGGATGTGCGCTTTCTCGACTACGGCAGCATCGACAAAGTCGGCGGCGACAAAGTCAAACAGGTGATCACCGTGCGCCATGGCGTGCCGACCGATGCTGCAAAGAAAATCGTCAAGCTGCTCAAGGACGCCAAGATGAAGGTGCAGTCGTCGATCCAGGGCGACTCGGTTCGAGTAACCGGCGCCAAGCGAGACGATCTGCAATCCGCGATCGCCCAGATCCGCGGCGAGATGACCGAGCTGCCACTGACCTTCGGCAACTTCCGGGACTGATCGCCCCAAGGACTGACGCAAGCCGATCCGCGCGATGGAAACCGGTGGCACCCAGGGCCTGGTCCCGGTGCGCGCAGCGGGCGTGCGGGTGGGCTGGCTCTGGAACGACTGGCTGCAACGAACCCTGGTCGCACCGACACCCTTCGAGCTGCATCCCACCGGCCTGCATCTGGCGCCCGCCATCGAGAGCTTCGCCGGCCGCTCGGCCGCCCTGGCACGCTGGGCCGACAGCATCCGCGATCGCTGGTCGCTGCCCGGCTGGCGCGACGAGCGCACAGTCGTCTGGTACGGCCAGCGACCGCTTTTCGGTATCGAGCGCGCCCTGCTCAGGCCGCTGGGCCTGACGCTTCGATCGGTCCAGGCCTGTGCCTGGCGGCAGACCCCCAGCGGCCCGATGATCTGGGTGGCGCATCGGTCGATGAGCAAACCAATCGACCCCGGAAAATATGATGCGCTGGTGGCTGGCGGCATTGCCGGTCTGGACGCGCCCTGGGAGACCCTGATTCGCGAATGCCATGAAGAAGCCGGCATCCCGCCCTCCCTGCTGAGCAAGGCGCTGCCCGCCGGCAGTCTCGAACTGAGTTATGCCGCCGACTACGATCAGTTGCCGGCGCTGCATCGCGAGCATGTCACGCTCTACGAAGTCGAGTTGCCGGCGGATTTCATCCCGACCCCCAGCGACGGTGAGCATCAGGCGATCCTGTCGATGTCGCCTGACGAGGCGCTCGCGTCGATTGCGCAGGGCGGCTGGACCCCTGACGGCGCCCAAGCCACCACCGATCTGATCAGTCGGCAGGGATGGTCAGTGCGAAAATACGGGAAATAAAGCGCGCCGGGTCACTCGAACGGCCGCGCCTGGGCCGTCGGTGCCAGCGATTGAACTCAGCCGTCGATGCGGGCGTAGGCCGAGTGGTTGTGAATCGATTCGAAGTTTTCGCCTTCGACGACGAAACTGTCTACACCCTCGACACCACGTACGGCAGCCGCGACGTCGCGCACCAGATCTTCGACGAACTTGGGGTTGTCGTAGGCGCGTTCGGTGACATGCTTCTCATCGACACGCTTGAGAAGGCCATACAGCTCGCTGGAGGCCTGCTGCTCGAGCCGCTCGATCAGCGCCTTCACATCGACCGTACGCCCGGTCTGCATCCGCAGCTCGACCGTGATGTGCGAGCGCTGGTTATGGGCGCCATAATCGGAAATGGTCTTCGAACAGGGGCAAAGACTGGTGACCGGAACCACGATTGTCAGGGTGACCAACGGGGCTTGCGGACCGCCGTCAACCGACAGTGACAAGTCGTAGTCGAGCAGGCTTTGTACCCCTGACACCGGCGCGGTCTTGGTAATGAAAAGCGGAAACGCCAACTCGATCCGGCCGGTATCGGCCTGGAGCAAACCGAGCATTTCATGATGAAGCGGGACCAGCGCCTCGAGCGACATGTCGCGCGCCCGGCTTTCGAGCAGGGCTACGAAACGCGACATATGCGTGCCCTTCTGTTCGGCGGGCAGTGCAACGAAAAGGTTCCAGACCGCCACAGACGGCACAGCGGCGCCGCTGCTTTGCCACATCATCGGATAGCGCAGACCGCGAACCCCCACCCGCTGGATAGGCTGACTGCGGTGATCGATGCTGCCCTGAACATCGGGCATCGACGCATCGACCGAACCGGGCTGCATGACGCTCGGATCACGGGAATTCATCGGCGCTCCTGAAGGTAGGCTGATAGTGTCAAAGGGCGATTTTAGCGCAGCCGGGGAAAACCCTCCTGCGTCAGCGGGCAGCCACCAGACGGGGGGTCGGTTCGGTCGACCCGAGCAGGTGGGCAAAGCGCTCACCGATTGATCGGGCGATGCCCGGCCCATCGAGGCCTTCCAGACGGAGCAGCAACGCCGGGTCACCATGATCAATGAAGTGGTCTTTCAGGCCGAGCTGCAGGGTCGGCACCGCCAGACCGAGGTCGGCAATCGCCTCGAGGCAGGCACTGCCAGCGCCACCCACCACCGCATGCTCCTCGACCGTGACGAAGGCCTCATGGGTGAGCGCAAGCTCACGGATCATGTCGGCATCGACCGGTTTGACCCACCGCATGTTGACGACGGTGGCATCGAGGGTGTCGGCTGCGGCAAGGGCAGGATGCAGCATCGAGCCAAACGCCAGGATCGCAATGCGATGGCCACTGCGACGCAGCTCGGCTTTGCCGAAGGGCAAGCGGGTGAATTCTTTGCTGACCGCGGCACCAATACCGGTGCCTCGCGGATAGCGGACCGCGCTCGGCCCCTCGTGACAGAAGGCGGTGTAGAGCATCTGCCGACATTCGTTTTCATCGGAGGGCGCCAGCACCACCATGTTCGGAATACAGCGCAGGTAGGCCAGATCATAGGCACCCGCGTGAGTCGCACCGTCTGCACCCACCAGCCCTGCGCGATCGAGTGCAAAGACCACCGGCAGATTCTGCAGTGCGACGTCGTGAATGAGCTGGTCGTAGCCGCGCTGCAGGAAGGTCGAATAGATCGCGACGACCGGCTTGACTCCCTCGCACGCCATACCGGCCGCGAAGGTGACCGCATGCTGCTCGGCGATGCCGACATCGAAATACCGCTTCGGAAAGCGACGCTCGAACTCGACCAGTCCGGAGCCCTCGCGCATGGCAGGCGTCACGCCGACCACCCGCTCGTCGAGGGCAGCCATATCGCAAATCCAGTCCCCGAAGATCTGGGTATAGGTGGGTGCACCCGGCGCCGACTTCTTGATGCCTTCGGCAGGATTGAACTTGCCGGGACCGTGATACAGGATCGGGTCGGCCTCCGCGAGCTTGTAGCCCTGACCCTTGCGGGTGATGACATGAAGGAACACCGGACCATGCATCTCGCGAAGGTTCTGCAGGGTCGGCACCAATGCGTCGAGGTCATGCCCGTCGATCGGCCCGAAATACGTGAAACCGAACTCCTCGAACATCGTGGCCGGCACCACCAGCCCCTTGGCATGCTCTTCGAGGCGACGCGCCAGCTCATAGACCGGCGGCACCTTCGAGAGCACGCTGCGGGCGACATCGCGGGCCATCGTGACCTGACGGCCCGACAGCACGCGCGCCAGGTATTTGTTTAGCGCACCAACCGGCGGCGAAATCGACATGTCGTTGTCGTTGAGCACGACCAGAAGATCGATATCGGGTGTGACACCGGCATTGTTCATGGCCTCGAAAGCCATGCCGGCAGTCATGGAGCCGTCGCCGATCACGGCCACATGGCGACGCCTCGCCGGCCCTTTGTTGAGGCCCTTGTTTCGTGAGGCAACCGCCATGCCGAGAGCGGCCGAGATCGATGTGGACGAATGCGCCGTACCGAAGGTGTCGTACTCGCTCTCACTGCGTCGCGGGAAACCCGAAATGCCGCCGTGCTGGCGCAAATGCGCCATACCCTCACGCCGCCCGGTCAGGATCTTGTGCGGATAGGACTGGTGCCCGACATCCCAGACGATGCGATCGGAAGGTGTATTGAAAACATAATGCAGGGCGATCGTGAGTTCGACGGTACCGAGGTTGGACGACAGATGACCGCCGGTGCGTGAGACCGAATCGACGATGTAGTTGCGCAACTCGTCTGCGAGCGCAGGCAATTTCGATCTCGACAACCGGCGCAGCGAGGCGGGCTGGTCGATTGTCTCCAGCAGGGAATAGTCAGCGTTCATCTTTGTAATCGGCACCAGTTATGACTGCATGATTTGCCTTGCGGCCTGCGCCGTCAAGAGCGACGCAATACGATCAGATCGGCCAGTTCGCCAAGACGAGTGGCTCGCGCACCAAACGGCGCAAGCGCCTGGTGTGCCCGACTGCGAAGCGACTCGGCCAGATCGCGCGCGCCGGCCAGGCCAAGAAGCGAGACGTAGGTGGGTTTGTTGGCCTGGGCATCCTTGCCGGCGGTCTTGCCGAGCGTGGTGGTGTCAGCCTCGACATCGAGCACATCGTCGACCACCTGAAAGGCCAGGCCGATCGCCGCGCAATAATCGTCAAGCAAGGCCTGCTCGGCGGCATCGGGCAAGGCTGCGCAATAAGCCCCCAGCCGCACCGACACGGTCAGCATCGCGCCGGTCTTTCGCCGGTGCATGTCTTCAAGGGCCTCGCGCGACAGCGAATGCCCCACGGCCGCAAGGTCGATGGCCTGCCCACCCGCCATGCCGATCGAGCCGGCGGCATCGGCCAGTTCGCGGGTCATGGTCACCACGTTGACCGGTGCCACGCCGCCATCCAGCGTGGCCGCCACCGCCCGGAAGGCCAGCGCCTGCAGCGCATCGCCCACCAGCATCGCCAGCGCTTCGCCGTAGGCAACATGCACAGTAGGCTTGCCGCGCCGGAGCACGTCGTTATCCATGCACGGCATGTCATCGTGAACCAGCGAATAGGCATGGATCAGCTCGACCGCGCAGCCCGCCTGATCGAGCGCCCGGCGGGGCGCGCCGGTAATCTCGCCGGCGGCATGCACGAGCAGCGGGCGCACACGCTTGCCGCCACCCAACACCGCATATCGCATCGCCTCGTGCAAGGGGGCGAGCAAATCACCCGTTGCGCCAGTGCCCGGCAACAAGGCCTCAAGGCTGGCCTCAGTGGTGGCGAGCACCTCGGCCGACCAGTCGGAAAACGGTGTGATCGCCATCGTCATGCGTCGGGAAGGTTCTCGGCCTCGAAGGGCTTGAGCAGATCGCCCTCGAGTACCTTGACCTGCTGCTGAACGCGCGCGAGGCTTTCACGACACACGCCCACAAGTTCGGCGCCCCGCCGATAGGCCTGCAGTGACTGTTCGAGCGGCAAGCCACCGGACTCCATTTTCTGCACGATCGACTCGAGCTCGGCGAGTGCGGACTCGAACGAGACCGGAGTGGCGGGCGGTGAAAGATCGGAATCGGACATGTGAGCACGCTGCCAATAAAGCGATCGGGCGCAAATACGCAGCGATCAGGAGAGACGCCGATTTTAATTCAGAACCGGTCGTGGCCCGAAAAGTGTCCGAAGCCCGAATTGGGGGTATCCTTGCCGGCCCTTTTTTAACGCTTATCAGGAGGTCGAACCATGTCGGACATCGGGCGGCGGGCCCATCTGCAGCGATCTGCAGCCCAGCT